>NZ_JABSUZ010000016.1:0-136369 GCF_013284345.1 Brevibacillus sp. MS2.2 | reverse complement strand
GTTTTATTTGCTTCGTGCGCGTAGCTTTCGGGAATTTCCTTTGTGGCTGGGGCTGATAGGTGCATCCATTGATTTCGTCTCCAATGTGGTAGAGATCCAGGTACGACAGTATTTCACTGATTTTCCGCCGATCACCTGGCAAAGCTTTTTGATGCTTCTCTTCTTTGGGGTCCTGCGCAGCTTTTTTGCTGTCGGCTTGTACAACAGCTTTTCGATCAGGCAGTTGCGGGCAGTAGGTGAGGTGCGTCAGCAGGAGTTGGAGCGTCTGCGGATGATTAATACGGAGCTGTATGAAGAAGCTTTTTACTTGCGCAAATCGATGACGCATCTGGAGGAAATCACGCGCGAGAGCTACCAGCTCTACAGGCGTCTTCTCACCTCGGATCATGCGGAATCCCCGACGGCCTTGTCGATAGCCGAGAATGTGCATGAGGTGAAAAAAGATTCGCAGAGGATGCTGGCGGGCATTTCCAAGCTGATTAATCAGGAGGGACTAGCGCCTCAGCTTCCAATCAAAGAGCTGTGTGAGTTGGTTGCACGCGCGAATCAGAAATATGCAGAGATGTTGGGAAAAGATATACGAATAGAGTGGAGCTGTAACATCAACCTGTCGACCAGCCAAATCTATGCGCTGCTCTCTGTGCTAAACAACCTGGTAGCCAATGCGGTAGAGGCGATTCCTACTTCGGGACGGATTGAGTTGAATGTGAAGCTGATTCATCGTCATCTGGTGTTCAGTGTACTTGATAGCGGTCCGGGAATCCCGCTAGAAGAGCAGGAATGGGTGTTTCAACCCGGGTATACGACCAAATACGATGAACAGGGAAATGCATCTACCGGAATTGGGCTGACGCATGCACGTGGAATTGTCCAAAGTTTGCAAGGAAGCTTGCGTATTTTACCTGATCAGAAGCAAATGACGCACTTAGAAGTACAAATTCCGACCGACCAATTGCTCGGAAAGGAGGGAGTGTAAGCAATGATACGTTTCTTTTTAATTGAAGACGATGCTGTCGTGCGTCGCATGCTCGAACGGATTATTCAAGACAGCGGGTTGGGCGAAATTGTAGGGCAAGCTAGCGACGGCAGTCACGTATCGATTGATCAACTATATGGGGTCGATGTCATTTTGATCGACTTGCTAATGCCCGGCCTAGATGGCATCCAAACGATCAAAAAGTTGCAGGCAGATGGCTTCGCGGGCCGATTCATCATGGTGTCACAGGTGGAAAACAAGGAAATGATCGGGGAGGCATATTTGCAGGGGATTGATACCTTTATTCAGAAACCGATTAACCGCTTGGAAGTCATGGCTGTACTGAAGCGAGTATCGGATTACTTGTCGCTGGAAGCATCTCTGCAAACCATCCGCAAGTCATTGCAAATCCTGGATGTCAAAGCAAAAGAACCGCATACCAGCGGCTTGAAAAGTCAGTCTCCCGATCAGGACAACCTGGCACAAAAAGCGAGAAAACTGTTGTTACAGTTAGGGATCGCGAGTGAAGCCGGGGCTCCCGATCTGCTAATGATCATAGAATGGCTCGTACAGGATGAGCGACAAGGAGACAAGCTGCACGAATGGCAGCTCAAGGAACTGTATACACAAATTCTGCTGAAGGTGCATGCGAGCCTGGATGAGCATGGAATTACCAAAGAGGTGCGTGCCATGGAACAACGGATTCGCCGGATGGTCCTGCAAGCCTTTACGCATCTTTCCTCCTTGGGATTGACCGACTATGCCAACCCTACCTTTGAACACTTTGCACCACGACTGTTTGACTTTCAAGAAATTCGCCAACGGATGCAAGAGCTGGAGGCGGGCGAAAAAACGACGAAGTGCCGGATTAGCGTGAAAAAGTTTTTATCTGTCTTTTATATGGAAGCAAAGGCGTTGTAACTGAATAGCGAACATTACATGCGAGCTGGTTCCTGTCGGAAAAGGATCAGCTCCTTTTTTTATCGTACAATCAGGTATGGAGGTGTCCGATGAAATACATATCTTTCATTCAATATCCTGACAAAAAAATTCGTCGATTCCCTGTTGGAAATGAATTGGAATATTTCTTCGATATTAGTTCAAGTGAATTGAGCAAGATCAAAGAAGTAAGAGTAGGAGTGAGAGGGTACATATCGCTTACAGATGATAAAGATAATGAGCTATTAGGACATCGTTTATTTGGGGGGATCGACAGTTTGTGGTTGGAGCTGGTAGAGAGCGTAGAGAAACTGATGCACGATGGGTTCGGAGCAACTATTGTTCAGAATTGTGGTTTAATCATGGAAACATATTCAAAGACGTTGGTAAAGTTTTACATAACCTCCGAAGAAGGAGCTTACAAGAAGCCGTGTAGAATCCTGTCGCAGAAGGATTTTATTGATACGATTCTTGATGGAGCAAAACAATTTTTTTGCCGGCTCAAGGAACATCTCAAGACAAATCAGTACGATGAGGACTTATTGAAGATAGACGAATTGCTGAGAAAAGCCGAGAATTTTCAACCTATTGATCCGTATTTCCATTATCCAAATGAAACGACAAGAGTGAATACATTCCTTTTTCAACATAATGAAGACTGGAGAGAAATGTTTGAAAAAGAGCGCGCGTATCTAATGAAGTTAATTACCGAGACCGATTATGAGATTCAGCATGTAGGGAGCACCGCTATCAATACCCTATCAGCCCGTCCAGTCATTGATATACTGATTGGCACAAAATCAAAGTGGTCAACTGAAATGATTGTTAACGACATACACCGTGACTATTTTTACCAGGAGACTTCTTTCCCAGTCAATGCATGTAAAAAAGGCACACCACCAGACTGTCAGTACAACATTTATGTAACCGAAAAGAACAGTCCGTTTTGGAACAGTGTGATAACGTTTCGAGACAAGCTGTTAACGGATGAGGACTTGGCAAAGGAATATGACGAGTTGAAGAGGAAAGCCTCTGCATGTGGTGACCTTCAAGATTACGAAAACCAAAAAAGCGCATTTATTGAAAGAAATGATCCGTTGAAATTGGCGTAGGATAAACATGAAAAAGCCTTGTTACCGAAATAAAATGGTAACAGGGCTTTTGCCATGCCAAACAAATCTTCATTTATTACGCCTTTGCCTGGTGAACAAGCTCGGAAAAGGCACCGTACAAACCAATTGCCCCGTACTGCTGTTGGTACTCCTTTATCATCCCATCACGAACGATTTTCCCATTCATCAAGAAAATCGCCCGATCCGCTACCGCATCTGCCACCTGCAACTGGTGTGTCGTAAAGAGAACGGATTGACCCGCGAGCTTTACTTCGCGCACCAGATCGACAAAGGCATCCATCCAATACGGATCGAGTCCGTTGGTCGGTTCATCGAGGACGACGAGTGCAGGCTTGGCCAATATCGCTTGGGCAAACAAGAGGCGCTGCTGCATACCTTTGGAGAACTGAGACACCCGTTTGTTTCTCACTTCATGCAGTCCCACCATTTTCAGCAGTCGATCTGCCTCTTCTGGGGTGCGATTGCGCAGGGAAGCATAAAATTCGAGCGTTTCTTTGGCAGTAAGTCCGGCAGAAAACGTAAAGTGATCCGGCATATAACCGATTTCTTGAAGATACTCTACGCGATTATCGTTCCAGTTTAACCCGTTTAGCTGAATGGTTCCCGAAGAAGGTGGGAGAATACCGACGAGCATCCGCAGGATCGTACTTTTCCCTGCACCGTTTCCGCCGCATAGGGCGACGACCTGACCGGGTGCAATGTTCATACTGAATGGATGGACGATTGTTTTTCCATTGATTTCCTTGGTGACCTGATCGATGGTAAGTCCTAACGTCTTCATCGCATTACCTTCTTTCCCATACCCGGATGGCTATGAACAAGGTCGCACTGATCCAGAGCAGACTGAGTGCGACAAAAATAAGATCACCAAGCGGAGAATCAGCCCAGTACACCCATTTGTAGTATTCAGGTCCAAAGATCGAGCCTCCGCCTAATCTGGCAACGGAAAAGATTCGTACAAACTCCGCTGGGTTGAGAAATGTTGCGAGCTGAAGCAGAGGCTTGATCCATGTATAAGGGACGAAGCTGAGCACAGAGATGAGCAAAGTAGGCCATGCCAGAATATAGAAGAACCAGACGCTGACCCCCATTGTCAAAGCTTGCCAACGGTTTTTACTGATAGCGCCAATCAGCATGGCAATGCCTAAAAATAACAGAATGAGACAGATGGAAAAAGCAAGCAAAAACAAGAGAGTCGAAAAGGCAAAGCTTTTTCCTAACAGCATGCCAGCTACACCAGACAACCCATACCCAAAGCTAACAATCGCGACTAACACGAGTGCTTGTCCCAAGTATTTCCCCAACAAGAACGAAAAGGTCGTCATGGAGTAGGTAGAGAGGAGCTGCCAGCTTCCCTCTTCTTTTTCGGCCGTCAAGGAAAAAGAGGAGAGAAGCATCGTCATCAGTGGCAGCAAGTATAAAATCAGATTCAGCATGGTACCTGTCGTATACGTATAACCCTTCATGTAGGACTGCGATTGGATGATCAAGAGTCCCAAGCTAAACAGGGAGAACAGAGCCATAAACGAGTAGGACCATGGATTGCGAAAGCCTACCTTCACTTCTCGTTTGGCAATCAGATTGATGTGCAAAGACTCCACTCCCTCTGTTAGTTATGTGTGGTTGGGGTAGTACTGTTGCTTCCATGATCGGCTGGCTTGCTTTCGTGACCGCCATTATGTTGACCTTCGGAAGACTGTCCGTCTTTGTTCATATGCTTGCTCATGCCATTTTCCCAGCTATGATTTTTCAACTGTTCCGCACTCATGACAATGCCTTTCTTTTGTTCCTGAACGAAGCTGTCAGCAGCAGACTTTTCCTTAAAGGAATAGATGCCATATGTCATTGGTGTTTTGAAGTCTTTGTCATAAGCGTAGGTAGCTTGCTCTGCTTTTGTCCATTCTGCTGTGTAGTAATCGCGGACGAATTGGACAGCCACGTTATCGGTTCCATTCTCTTTCATCCAGTTGTTCATGCAGCCGAGATCATCGAACTTCAGTGCTTTTCCATCTTTTAAGACGATTTCAGTAGCATTGTGATCGTTAGGGACATGCATTTTGCACAGGTCGCACTTGTCTACGCCTTCCGCGATATCTACTGGTTTCGGCTCTTCGCTTCCGCAGCCGACCATAAGCAGGCTAATGCCGATAATTGCTCCAATTGATGTGCACCATTTTTTCATTTTGTTCATGATTTTCTCACTCCTATATAAATGATCGAACAGCTTCCTATTAACAAGATAAGTCCAAGAATGCCTGCACCCCAACCGCTCGTTTGCCCGGATTCAAGTAGCACGGTGTCCGAGGGTTGCATTAAAGGAGATGCGTCCTTGATTGCTGAGCCGGCCCCACTTGTAAACAAGCCTTCCAGAAACACGAATCCCGGGGCTTGGAAAAACAACTGGTAGGCTGGAACCGCATCGGTTAAACCCAGGTAAAACGGATTCATCTCGTACGGCAAATCACTGCGGGAATCCCCGTTCACATCGAGTCCTTGCAAATTGTCCCAGTAGTTTTTGTTTAAGTTGTTGTTTTGACTATCCTGGGCTTGCGCTTGGATGACGTTGGAGACAAATTGGTTATCGGACAATACGTTGTCAGAAGAGGACAAAAACTGCATGCCGATAAAGTTGAGACTGAGTAAATTGTTTTTGACCGTAATGCCGGATGATTGCTCTAAATACAGTCCAACGCGGTTCCCCTCAATCGTGTTGTTTGCAATCAGCGTATCCTGAACGGTAATGAGAAGAATTCCTTGCGAACCAGGATTTTTTTGCTGTTTCAGAAATTGATTCCCGGTAACCGTCAGATTGCGCGACTCCATAAGCTGGGAGCCCGTCACATTTTCCATTCCAATGTTGTTGATGACCGTCGTATCAGAGGTGCCCATGAAGTGATAGCCGTAGCGCGATTTCGTCACCAGATTTTGTTCCAGATGGTTTCGATCGCTATTTTCGACGTAAAAGCCATCTTCGACATTCGTCACCTGATTTTTAATGAAACGGTTATGATGCGATTCACGCAGGTCGATTCCGTTTCCTCGTTTCGCCTTTTCCGTTTGCTTTGGCTTTACTTCGGGCTGTGCCCCGTGATTATGTCCAGAACTGGTCGTTGGACTGCCATCGCCTTTGATTTTTCCGATGACTTGAACGTTGTGCAGCGTGTTGTAGTCTGCTTGCCGTAATTGAATACCGATCCCTTTCGTTTCAACGATGACATTCTCCAGAAAGTTTTGATCGCCACGGATGACAAGAGCGGCAACATCACTGTTGATTCGTTTGTCCACGATATGGATTCCTTGCACACTCACATTGTCGCTTTCAATCGTGAGCGTTGCCTCTTCCTCGGTCGGATTGATGATCTTCACTGGATCATTGGCTACCAATTGAATCGGCTTGGTAATACGGATAGGGCCTCTGTACAAGCCATATGGGATGGTAACGGTATCGTTTGGGCGTGCTTGATCAATCATCGCCTGCAAGGAGTCAGAATCCGCAGGTGTCGCCTTGGCTGTGATAGGCAACTGTAGAGCAACGATACAAATGACGGAGACGAAAAGTAGCGGGAGAGATAATTTTCGATTGTTCCATCGTAATGACAGGGTGCATCCTCCCCTATTCCACTAGAGAGCTCTCTTGTTTATTGCCGGATAATCGGCTGCTAGCTACATTTAGGATAACAGCCTCTTTTCATTTTCGTATGACTCAACCGGGCTATAAAACGTGTCAAAAAACGCAACGATTTTAAAAAAATGGAAGGATGCGGAAGCTTAATGTCTGAGGTGGCATTGTGCAATCAAAGCGGTCATACTAAATGGGGGCGAAGGTCGAGACGAAAAGGAGAGACAATAAATGGATACAAACATAGAGAAGGTACTGCGCACAACACTGGAATATTGGGAGCGGATGAAAAAGAGCCACGAGGACGAAGCGGAGGACGATGCGAATCAGTTTGAGGCTTCGTTTTACCGCATGATGGAGCAAATACGCGAGTGGTACGATCAACTGGAGACGAAGCCTGATACGCTAGAGGATGCACTGCTTCTTCCGGACATGGCAGAGGTTGCAGAACAACTGCCTGTAGAGATCATGCTGAATTTTGAAACGGAGCTGGAATTGATCGTAGATGGGCAAATACGGGAGGATGATGAGAAATACGATTAAAAACAGAGAACTTGTTGCATCCTATCCTTGACATGATTTACTAGAATATTGTGTTTGGGGAGGGTAAGCACACGTGGTACCTACTCTGTTATGCGTCATTATCATCATCCTTCTTCTGCCACCCATTGTATTTTTTGGTTATATGTACGCCCTGTCTAAACAGCCGAAGCATTCCATTATTCGTTCCCATCCCTTTTTGGGGTGGATGCGTTATTTGCTGGAAAAGCTCGGGCCTGAGTTTCGCCAGTATTGGTTTGAATCGGATACAGAAGGGAAACCGTTCTCCCGTTCTGACTTTGTCGGTATGGTTTATGCGGCCAAATACAGGACTGACCTGATTTCGTTTGGTGGAAAACGCGATTACGAGAAGCCCGGCTTCTATTTGTCCAATGCGATGTTCCCGAGGCTGACGAGTGAGCTGCGGGTAGATAACGAGAAAGTCGTCCCTGGAAAAAAGTATGAGATTACCCATGAGGGACTGTTTACAAGAAGAGAAAAGTTAATCGAGGAACAAGAAGTTAAGCCGTGGATGCTGCATGACGAGGATGTCATTGTCGTGGGCGAAAACAGAAGGCAGCCCTGGCGGCTAAAAGGGATGTTCGGTGCTTCAGCTACCTCCTTTGGAGCAGTGGGAGAAAACTATATCATGTCCACGGGGTATGGGGCACGTATGGCAGGTGGCTCTTGGATCAATACAGGAGAGGGTGGCGTTGCAGAAGTTCACGTCTCAACAGGCGTAGATATTATTTCGCAAATTGGGCCGGGGATGTTTGGTTTCCGTGATGACAGTGGCAAGTTTTCGATCGAAGAATACAAGAAAAAGGCAAGCATCCCGAACATCAAAGCGTTCTAGCTGAAGTTTCATCAAGGGGCCAAAATACGCGGTGGGCACCTCGAGGGCTCCAAGGTCACGGAAAAAGTCGCGGCAGCAAGGCTGGTGCCTGTGGGACAAACTGTCAATTCACCGAACCGCTTCGAATTCCTCACCAATCCGGATGAAGCCTTGCGTTTCATAGGTAGTTTGCAGGAGGCGGGAGGCAAGCCGGTTGGAGTAAAAATCGTCGTCGGCGATCAAAAGCGGTTGGAGCATTTTTTTGAGAAAATGCTGGAGTTGTCCATTTACCCGGATTTCATTACGGTTGACGGCTCTGAGGGCGGTTCAGGAGCAATGTTCAAGGCTATGGCAGATGGCATGGGCTTGCCTCTTTTCGCCGCGCTCATCATCCTCGATGATACGATGCGGAAATTCGGGGTACGGGACCGCATCAGGATTTTTGCTTCCGGCAAGCTCGTTACCCCTGACAAAGTAGCCATCGCCATGGCATTGGGAGCGGATTGCGTCAACTCCGCGCGGGGCTTTATGATTGCAACTGGTTGTATTATGGCGATGCAATGCCATACGGGTAAATGTCCGACAGGAGTCACTACGACGGATTCCAAATACCAGGAGGCGTTGGTTCCGGCAGAAAAGCAGTGGCGTGTCATGAACTATATTTTGCAGTTGAGGGAAGGCTTGTTCTCGCTGGCGGCAGCATGTGGCTTGGAGAGTCCGACAGAGCTTAGGAGAGAACATGTCGTGTTTACCAACGAAAGCGGGGAGACCATACGTGTGGTTGACTTGTTTCCATACCCGGTCGTGTCCAGATAAGTATTTACAAAGGAGATAAATAATGGTAAGGTGAATAAATCAGGCTATAGTACACCTTCCTTCTAACCCAACTAGCGATTAGGGGTACTGCTTTCCTGATTTTTTTTACGTATAGGAATTTATAAGCGGTACGCTTATGAATTCCGGAGCGCATGAAAACTTTCCGCTAAAACGCGATCGCTCCTCCATGAATAGGCCTCGATAGAGGTTTTCTTATGCCCATGAAAAAATGAAAAAGGCCGTATGATCCTGTGCAAGCGATCATACGGCCTTTGTTTCTGTTTATCGATTAGGATATCGTGTTTTGCCCAGGCTTCCAGTCCATCGGGCACAAACCGCCTGATTGCAAAGCTTCGATCACACGGAGTGTCTCATCTACGCTTCTGCCCACCTTGGAGTTGGAGATGAGCGCATATTGCAGGATGCCTTCCGGATCGATGATGAAGCTGCCGCGCAGCGGAGCTTTGGTTGCTTCGTCCAGCACACCGTATGCAAGGGTCGCTTCTTTGCTGTAATCGGCAGCGAGCGGGAACGAGAGTGGACCGATGCCTTCACTCGATCTCATCCAGGCTTTGTGTGTATGTATGCTGTCGCCGCTGATGCCAAGCACCTCGACATTCAAATCCGCGAACTCCTTGATCCGGCGGTTGAGGCTGAGGATTTCCGTCGGGCACACTTTCGAAAAGTCAAACGGGTAAAAGAACAAAAGAAGCCATTTTCCACGATAGTCTACCAAGCTCTTTGGCAGGGGAAATCCGTTGTCAAACGTAACGGTGTCCATCGTAAAATCAGGTGCAGGAAGTCCAATACGTGCTGTCATAAATCGATCTCCTCGTTTCTGATACCGTATGTCAGGTACTGGTAACAAAGTATCACGAATGATAAGGAGAATCAATTAGTTCGGAATTTCAGAAGTGTTGTGGAGCTTTTTTGCATCGTTCTTTTGTAGAAGGAAGAAAACGATTGGAAAGAAGGCGACCAAGAAACAACAGGCGGCGAGAATCGGAAATACGGATATTTCCAAAACAGCACGACCGAGATAGGTTTGCCAGCCGATTGCTGCTAAACCGAGCAAGTAGGCGATACCTGTGAGATGGATGAATCCAGTCCGAGCAGTGGACACGTACTGTTTACGTTCCACTAACCAAGCGACAAAAGGTACTGCTTGCAGAGCATGAAAACCAATACCATGGAGCCAAATGATATTCCCTTCCTGGCCGACCACTCGACCGTTGTTGCATGAAATCCAGAGGCCTGCCGCAAACGATAGCATAATCGCAATCATTGCATAGCGGATGCCAACGGCCAGCTCTGGGTGTAGGGAATAAGCTTTTCTGCGGAAAAACTGAATGGCAATGAATACATAAAAGAGGACCAGGAGAAGAGCCACAAACGTAAAAATGGAACCGACTGCGACGTCGAAGGGTGTGCCATTTTTGACGAACCTTGGGTCCACGCCGCGAAAGTTTTGTACGGTTTCTGCTCCGTAAGAATAGAAAGCAAGCAAGATATAAGACCAGCGAAAGAAAGCTTTACTTCGCGTGCCCAGAGCAGATAACGGCATAATTGCGGCTGTCGACAATAAAAATATTCCGAGTGCGGCATTAAAGGAAAACGCTTTCGAGACATCGCCATTAGGAGCGACGGGTCCTCCATACAGCATGACCCAGGTTGCGCATATGGCAGCGAGTAAGAAGCCAAGCAAGCCAGTATACACTAACCATTTCTCCCCTTGAAAGAAAGGGGGTGCTGGATGACTTTTCTTAACAGATTGATTCATGAATCGAGTTCTCCCTCCAGTTAAGTTTTGGTAATCTGCTACTCACTTTACAGGGATGAAGAATGCTGAATAACGGGCAGCGGAATGAAATCGAATTAGGTCCGGGGACGGATTTATATCTCGTTCCTGAGGGAAAGCTTTACCATCAGGAAAAATTGAAGTAAACTGTATAAAAATTACAAAAAGGAATAAAAAATCAGGCTATCGTACACCTTCCTTCTGAGCTAAAGGTTTGGTTCACCATTAGGGGTACTGCTTTCCTGATTTTTTTCGTGATGCCAATGAAAAATCAAATCTACCTTCGCCGGAAAAATAAAATCATCGTACATCAGGGGCAGCATGAACTGCCTACCTCTTATTTAGCTGCGGCTTTGCGTAATATAGAGAGCTTGGGCTATACCTTTTCACTGGAATTGCTAGAAAGAATTCGGACGCTGTCGGAAGGAGAGTTTTTTGCGCTCTATTCGGACGTGGTAGCAGTACTCAAGGTAAAGATCGGGGCATCCCGCCAATACAAGCCGATGTATCCGAATTTTCCTAAGCAAGTCATGGATGCTAGCGAGGGTGAGCTGTTTGTAAATGCGATCATTCATTATTTGACATTGGACCTTCCTGTGCACGAAGTGAAAAAACGTTTGCCATTGCTGAGAGAATCTCGCCTGAAGCTGATTCATTTAGGCACAGACGAAGAGCTACTACAGATAGGAATGAACTTGCTGCGCTCCAATAGCTCGCTTTCTGTTACTGACAGGGAAGACTTGGAGGGCTTGATTCAGGCCTATGAAGACATCGCAGAAGCTCTGCCTGCGGAGATTCCCCAGAAGGAAAACGTCGCAATCGCTGCTAGCTTGTTGCTCAAGTATGACAAGCTCCCTGCTACTTTTTTGGCCCACTATTGCAAGACTGCGACAGATGTATTGCGACTGGCGGTGGCGATGTCTGACGGGGATGTGAGCTTGGCAGAGCCTGCGAAATTTCGCAAGTTCAAACGCGGGGATAGGAGGCTGCTCCTCCGCCTGCTGGAAGTCAGTTCGAATATTGTAGAAGACATGAATCGTTACAAAAACAGATGGATTCGTCTCGGGGAAATCTTGCATCCGTTTGAATATAAGGATCGTTATCCAAAAGCGGCAGAAGCATTCGATATTTTGCGCAACAATCACAAGGTCGAGACGTTCAATAGCCAAGTAGAGCAGGCGTTGGTCCGTGCGGATGTGAATGCGGCGATCAAGCTGCTCGAACAACGTCCAGGGGAATTTGCCCGTCGTCTGGATCATTTGTTGCGTTTGACGGAGCAGGGGAGTCCAGTCCTTTCTGCCTTCGAGAAAATTGCGGATGGTGTATCGACTCCCGTTCTTTTGCAAGTCATGAATCACTTTGACAAACGGGATAGCTATGGGGAATGGCGGACCTTTTTTCCGAAAGGGCAAGTGGCGAAAGTACAGGCAATTGAAAACCGTGTGCCAGGGCTGCAAGAGGACATCAGGCAGAAGGCAGCGGATATTTGCCGGACATCATTGTTGAACCGTTTTGCCCAATTGCCGTCGCTGGGCAACGTCTATATCGACCCGCGGCTACAGGAGCATCTCGTTCCGTTTTCCATGCGATCCGCCAGCAAAGCACTACGCACGATTGCACGCGGCTCCCGGCTATCGATCCCGGATGGAGGAACGATTCGCTTTTTCCTGTGGTGGAGGGAAGGGATCGTCAACGATGTCCCTACAGGCAGAGTCGATATCGATTTGTCTGCCGTGCTATATAATGAAGACTGGAAATACATGGAGCATATTTCCTATACCAATCTGCGTTCCGAAAAGTATCAAGCGTGCCATAGCGGGGATATTGTGGAGGCTCCCAAAGGCGCGTGCGAATTCATCGACATTGACATGGATTCTGTCATCCGCTATGGCGGTCGATATGTCGTCATGAACTTGTATTCGTTTACGAGTCAGCCTTATTGCGATTTGCCTGAATGCTTCGCAGGCTGGATGATTCGTTCGGCGCCACAGACAGGAGAAATTTTCGAGCCGCAGACGGTACAGGACAAGATTGATCTCGCCGCAAACACGCGGATTTGTATCCCGGTCATTCTGGATCTCGTGGAGAGAAAAGTGATTTGGACGGATATCGCCCTGAATTCCGATCCGCGGTTTGCCAACAATGTGGAATCCAATGCCGGAGGGGTGGAGCTGATGGGAAAAGCGCTCACCTCGTTGGTGAAGCCTACCCTGCATGAGTTGTTCATGCTTCATGCACAGGCGAGAGGGAGGTTGACTGATCAAGCAGAAGAGGCAGATACGGTGTTTTCCTTGGAGAAAGGAATTACGCCGTTTGATACGGAGATCATCATGGCGGATTTTATGCAGTGATGGTTTCATAAAGGAATAAGCAAGACCGTCAGGCAGTGTATGCTGACGGTCTTTTCATTTCTTACATCGACAAAACTCCGCCATAGATTGGCTCCTGCTGCGTTTTTTGTCCCCAAGTGCGCGTACCATACTCGAAATGCCACCACTCCTGCGGATAGTTGACGAATCCGGCGGCGGTCATCAAATGATAGAGTAGTCGGCGATTGTCTCGAATCTCGATGTCTTTTTGGGTAGGATGTACGAGTTCTTCATAATGGCGAGTCTCAGCCCTTTCACTGAAATCATCGAAGGCTGTGCCCATCTCCAGCCAGCCATCAGGTCCTGCGATAGTCAGATCGACTGCGCCACCGGATAGGTGAGGGGACGGTTTGGAGAGGTCTGTTGTTGGATAAGCGACGAATTTGCTCAATTCTTCCGTGAGGGCAGGTCCTTCCTGCCAGCCTTGTAAAAGCAAGGCTTCACGAAAACGTTCATACAATGATGCCTGTACCTCGAATGAGCGCCAGCCGTCCAACACGACGAGCTTGTAACCAACTGGCAGTTGCGTGGCTGCCGTGGCGAGCTTGCGTGCTGCCCCTTCTCGCAAAAAGGCTTCTGGCTGCGTTCCGGCATAGCCCTCGTGGTAGTAGGCTGGATAAACTGTGATTTGTTCACAAAGGGATGAGAGTCGGATCATTGGTTCGCCGCATTCCTTAATCGGCAGTGGGCTGGGCAGGACCATGTCTGGTATTTTTGGAATCGGAGGAATTAGCATGACTGCACACCACTTTCGACTGTTTTGCCAATAGGGTATCGAAAATTTTCAAGTAAGTAAACGGTGATTATCTTCAATTTTCTGCCAAAGACACCTCCACGAATCAGCAGCTTTTGCTTGAATCCTCGGTAGCTTTTGCTATTATTAAAGCAAGTGCTTGTCAACGAAACGAATGATATTTACATATGAAAGAGAAACAGGTCCTTGTTTTTGCGAAACCGATTCGCAGGAGCAAGGTTAAAAGGGAAGTTTGGTGAAAAGCCAACGCGGTCCCGCCACTGTAAGAGAGTAGCTGTTCTTCAAGGCATCATGCCATCCACTGCCCATCCGGGAGCGGGAAGGAGAAGAAGAGCGATGATCCTCGAGCCAGGAGACCTGCCTGTTTTATGTTTACACTGATTTCCTTCGGGTCAAAGGAAGAGGTGAGGATTGTTGCTTTTCAACTATCCGCGCTTTGTTTTTCCTTACGTACTGGGGGAAACAAAGCGCTTTTTTTCTGTGAAAAACGTCTCGACGTTTTTCATAAAAGTGGATGCGACCGCTTGCGGTCAACAAAACGGTCATGACCGTTTTGTTGCTTCGGAAAGTATGGACGGAACAGCGGAGTAAAATACGTTACTTCTTGAGGTGGTCACGATGGAGAAAAACGATAAGAAGCGGGGCTTGACCCTTGTTTACACAGGAGACGGCAAAGGAAAAACAACGGCAGCAGTCGGATTGGCTGTACGAGCGACAGGGCGCGGGAAAAAGGTGCTCATGGTTCAATTCATCAAGTCGCCGGAGCGTACATACGGAGAAAAGATTATTTTTGATAAATTGGGCATTGAAATTGTGCAAATGGGCGTTGGCTTCACATGGACGAAGACACCGGAGGAGCATCGGCAGGCATTGAAAGAAGCTTGGGCGTTTGCGAGTGAAAAGCTCTCTTCCGGAGCGTTCGACGTCGTCATTCTGGATGAACTGAATAATGCATTGGCGATTGACCGCTTCCCGATTGACGATGTGTTGCCATTATCCGCAGTGTTGGAAGCGATTCAAAACAGGCCAAGTCATATCCACCTCGTGATTACGGGACGGGCAGCAAAGCAGGAGATTTTGGACATCGCAGATTTGGTGACGGAGATGAAGCCAATCAAGCATTACTACGATGAAGGGATTCCAGCTGTTCTGGGGGTAGAGTTTTGACAAGTGCAGGGGTAATAGAGACGTACGGTCATGGCGGAGATCTGCTGACCGCAGCCCAGCGCTTTGGTCGAGAGCCCGGGCAGTTTCTGGATTACAGTGCCAATATTAATCCGCTGGGGATGCCAGCAAGCGTTCGTGAGATGCTACTGGCTTCGCTGGCTGCTGTCGCGCATTACCCAGACCCTGGACATCGTGTGTTTCGTCGGGCACTGGCGAAGCGGCTACAGGTGCCAGAGGAATGGTTGCTGCCTGCCAATGGTGCAGCGGAGGCAATGGCATTGGCCATCCTCGGTCTTTCGCCGCAAACAGTTGGTGTGGTATATCCTTGCTTTTCGGAATACGCGCAACTTTCCGAGCAGTATGGAGCCAGTGTCATTGGATGCTTCGGGAAGGAAGCGAACGGGTACAAGCCCGATCCTGCGGAGCTGTACACGCTTTTTACACAATCTGATCTCGTATTTGTTGGGTCGCCAAACAATCCGACAGGAATCCTGTATCAACCATATGAACTGCGCCAAATGGCGGAATGGACGAAAGAGACCCATACGTGGCTCATCGTGGATGAGGCTTTCCTCGATTTTGTGGAGGAAGAGCGGCAGTATACATTGGCGACGCAACTTGAGCACTATCCCCGTGTGATACTGATGCGTTCGATGACGAAAATGTACGCGATCCCGGGATTGCGCCTGGGTTATGCGATTGCCCATCCGGATGTCATTGTGAAAATGCGCCAGAAGCAAGTGAGCTGGAGCGTGAATGCACTGGCCCTTTTAGCTGGAGAGCTGTGCTTGCAGGAGCAGGCATACGAAGAACAGACGCGCAGGCTCATAAAAGAAGAACGTGCGTATTTGACTGATTGCATCCGTAGTGAATTGGGCTGGCAGGTATGGCCGAGTGAGGCCAACTTTTTGCTGCTGCGTTCGCCAGAAGGATTGTCAGCCGAACAATTGCAGGCACGGCTTGGCAAAAAAGGCGTTCTGATCCGCAACTGTGCGATGTATCCCGGTTTGACGGCGCATGATGTGAGAATCGCAGTGCGTGGACGAGAGGACAATGAACGACTTCTGGCAGCGCTTCGCGAGGTCCATGCGGAAGGAAGTGAACAGCGATGAGCTTGGTGCTGGTAACGGGCGGTGTCCGTTCAGGAAAAAGCCGCTACGCGGAAGAGCTTGCGATGACGTTGAGCAGTCGAGTCCTGTACGTGGCGACAGGCAAGGCCTGGGATGATGAAATGAAGCAGAGAATCGAGCTGCATCAGGCACGTCGTCCGCTGGACTGGGGCTGTGTGGAGGTAGGAGAGAGATTAACCGATTACCACGCATTTAGTGAGCAGTATGATGTGGTTTTGATCGATTGTCTGTCCACCTGGGTGAGTAATCGGTTGATGAGCGTCGATGAGTCTGAATGGAGAAGTCCTTCACACACGAAAGCCCTGCTGCAGGAGGCAGAGGCATGGCTGTCCCTCGTTCAGAATTCCCCGCAAAAAGTTATTGCTGTCACAAGCGAGGTCGGATTGGGCGGTGTAGCCTTGAGTCGTTTGGGCAGATGGTTCGCGGATGTGCTGGGCGATGTCAATCAGAGAAGTGCGCGACAAGCGGACGCCGTCTACGCGGTTTTGTCGGGGATACCGTGGAGGATCAAAGGATGAATGCATTTTTACACGCGATCTCGTTTTTTACCCGCATTCCGGTTCCGTGGCTTCGTCCTTCAGAGGAGGCGTGGAGAAAAAGCGTCAACTGGTATCCCGCAGTTGGTTTGGTCATCGGTTTCTTGCTATGGGGTGTACATCAGGCAGGCCTGCTGTTGTTTAGTCCTTGGATCACGGCTATTTTGACGTTGGTCGCGTGGGTCTACGTGACTGGTGGTCTTCATATGGATGGGTGGATGGACCTCGCGGACGGTCTTGGCAGCAGCAGACCGAGGGAGCAAATACTTGCGATTATGAAGGACAGCCGCGTAGGTGCGATGGGAGTACTTGCTGCGATTATGCTGTTGCTGATCAAGGCGGGTGCAGTCGCAGAGCTCGCACATCCGGGATGGGGCAGTTTTTTGATTATGGCACCAGTAGCAGCGCGGACACATGTGCTTTTGTCGATCAAGCTCTGGCCTTATCTTTCGGCAGACAAAGGGATCGGAAAAGGCATCAGTGCTGGGCTTTCCGTTGCCTCTATCATCGTGAGCTACATCATCTTGTTTGCCGCAGGTTGGTATCTGGGGGGATTGCAGGTTATTACAGCCATTTTCCTGTCACTGTTGTTCGCTCTATTGTTTTCACGCTCGGTTGCAAAAAAACTGGGCGGTTTAAATGGAGACTGCTACGGGGCTGTTATCGAAAGCAGTGAAGCGGTCGTTCTGCTGGTGTTAGTCGGGAGTTGGTGGTTATGAAGCTAGTTTGGATACGTCACGGGGAGACAGACAGTAATCGTGAGCATCGATATTTGGGGCATAGTGACGTTCCTTTGAATGAACACGGGCATTTCCACGTGAGTGAGTTGGCAAAGGAATTACCTGTGCTCATCGGGCAACCTGCTGCAATCTACGCAAGCGATCTGCTCAGATGCATCCAGACTGCCGAACCGCTCGCAACTGCTTGGGGGTTATCGGTTATTCCGGAGCCAGCACTGCGAGAGCTGTCTTTTGGCGAGTGGGAGCTGATGACCTACGATGAGCTGATGCAAACGGACCCCGTGCGAGCCACAAGGTGGTACGACGATCCTTTTCGAAATCGACCTCCACAAGGGGAGAGTCTTGAAGAGCTGGGGATGCGCGTGGATCGTTGGCTACGTTCCTTGTTGGAGAGAGCGGGCAAGGAGGAGGCATCCGATACAGTCGTCATCGTCACACATGGCGGCGTGATCCGATGGTTCCAAGCTGCGTGGCTCGAAAACAATCCTGACCGATATTGGCAGGTCGATGGCATGAAGCATGGGGAGGCTCTGGTGGCGGAATGCTTGGATGCGGAAGGGCAGAGCTGGATGCGACAACCCCTGAAGAGTAAGAGAGGGACAACATGACAGAAGTATGGATATTATGCGCGGCCTACTTGATTGATCGGGTGGTAGGAGACCCCCGGAGCCTGCCGCATCCAGTGATCATCATGGGCTGGTGGATTACACGATTGGAACGGGTCATACGTTCTCTCGTTAAAAGTGAGTCGCATTTGAAGCTGGCAGGAGTCCTATTCCCGCTCGTGATCGTTGGTGGCAGCTACGCTGTCGTTTGGCTGCTCCTGTGGGGAGCGATGTTCATCCATCCGGTGTTTGCCTGGATCTTGGGTGCCTGGCTGATTTCCACGACGATTGCGACAAAAGGCTTAGCCGATGCCGGGATGGAGATTGCCCGTCATCTCGTGGCTGGGGATATGGAAGCGGCGAGACGGTCCTTGTCCATGGTAGTCGGACGCGATACAGAGCGGCTAGATGAACCGGAAGTATGTCGGGGAGCGGTAGAAACCGTGGCAGAAAACATCGTCGATGCGATCGTCTCTCCGCTGATTTACGCAGCGATTGGGGGAGCACCGTTGGCAATGGCGTACCGTGCCGCCAACACCCTCGACTCCATGGTTGGCTATAAAAACGAGAAGTATAGGAATCTCGGCTGGGCATCTGCCCGCTTTGACGATGTACTGAACTACATCCCAGCCCGTTTGACAGCTTTGTTGCTCGTTGCCGCAAGCTGGCTGCAGCGATTGGATGGGAAGCAGTGCTGGGCAATGATCCGAAGAGATGCGCATTTGCATCCGAGTCCAAACAGCGGTTTGCCGGAAGCCGGAGTCGCTGGCGCATTAGGCGTGCAGCTCGGGGGGCTGAACTATTATCAAGGTGTTGCGTCGAATCGGGCAAAAATGGGAGATGCGAAGCGACCATTGCAGGCAAGTGATATTGTCGCGACGATTCGTTTGATGTATCTCGTTTCGCTCTTATGTCTGCTCGTTAGCGTGATGATATCGATTTTATTATAAACAGGAAGCGAAAAGGGGAGGGGCCTTATGAGCGGCAAGTTGTTTGTGATCGGGTTTGGTCCAGGAAGTTTTGAGCATATCACCAAGCGGGCGCGGGAAGCCCTGCAAGAGTCCGATGTCATTATTGGTTATTCCACCTATGTAGATTTGATCCGCGGACTTTTGACGAATCAGCAAATCGTCAGCACAGGGATGACGGAAGAAGTGACGCGTGCACGGGAAGCCGTACGTCAGGCGGAAGAGGAAGGTAAAAAGGTAGCGGTCATTTCCAGTGGAGACTCAGGTGTTTACGGGATGGCAGGTCTCGTATACGAGGTGTTGGTGGAAAAAGGCTGGACAGAAGCAACTGGCGTACCCATCGAAATCGTACCGGGTATCTCGGCGATCAATTCCTGTGGGGCAATCCTCGGTGCGCCTATCATGCACGACGCATGCACGATCAGTCTGAGCGATCACTTGACGCCGTGGGAACTGATTGCTAAACGGATTGACGCAGCAGGGATGGCTGACTTTGTTATCGCGTTGTACAACCCGCGCAGCGGACGACGTACACGCCAGATCGTCGAAGCGCAACGCATTCTTTTGCAGTACCGCTCACCAGATACGCCAGTCGGTATCGTAAAAAGTGCATATCGTGAACGCGAAACGGTTGTCGTGACTACTCTGGCGCAAATGCTGGAGCATGATATCGGCATGTTGACCACCGTGATTATCGGAAATACATCGACGTTTGTATACGACGGCAAAATGATTACGCCGCGCGGATATCAGCGCAAATACACGCTGTCTGCCGACGAGCAACCTCT
Source organism: Brevibacillus sp. MS2.2 (assembly GCF_013284345.1). Lineage (NCBI taxonomy): Bacteria > Bacillati > Bacillota > Bacilli > Caryophanales > Paenibacillaceae > Brevibacillus > Brevibacillus sp. MS2.2. Next base: position 116,656 of record NZ_JABSUZ010000016.1, on the reverse strand, counting down.
GAAGCCGCATCAGCGTCTGCGTGTAGAAAATGAGCCTTGGTCGCTCGAGGCCTCCGAGGAGAGCAGCCTTGCGTCAGCTCCGGCAGCACCAGCAGCACCGAAGGCAGAAAGACCAGTAGCCGTTACCGAGGACAGAGAAACTGCTACAGAACCAGCAAACCGTGCAGCAACAAGTACGGCAGTACTGGAAGCGCCGCCTGTAACAGAGGTAGAGGCACCGAAAGCTCCTTTCACATGGGCTATGGAGGCGTTGACTGCTATCAATGCGGCAAAAGGCATTGAAACCAAGCCAGTCGCGGGGCAGGTCCATCGTCCGGTATCTACCTTTACGCCAGAGATGATTTTCGAATGTGCGATAAGTCCAGGGGTTGCCAACAAAAAAATCACGCCGCTGCAAATGATGGCGATTGCCGAAGTGGCAGGCGAAAAAGGCGAGATCGAATATACCCCACACCACCAAATGATTTTGCGCGTGCCGACTGCAAACCCTGAGAGCATTACTAGCCGCTTGCGAGAGCTTGGATTGATTCTCAGCCCGATCGGAGACGTTTTGCAGGTAAAAGCGTGTGATTTCTGCGATGGAGAGAAAAAAGACAGCATTCCTTATGCCGACGAGCTGCACCAAAAGCTGGGTGGAAAAGAAATGCCGAAGGAACTGAAGATCGGCTTCAACGGCTGCGGGATGGCGTGCTATGGCGCGGTTCAAGAGGATATCGGGATTGTATTCCGCAAAGGAAAGTTCGATTTATTCCTGGGAGCAAAAACGGTGGGACGCAATGCACACTCCGGTATTCCGGTAGCAGAAGGCATCGAAAAAGAAGAAATTGTTCCACTTGTAGAGCGAATCGTGAACCGATTCAAAAAAGACGCGTTTCCGAACGAGCGGTTCCACAAGTTTTTCCAACGTGTAGGTGAGCTGGAGGGCTACGCATGGTACGAGCCAGCAAAAGCTGAGATCGAGAATGCTGCATGCGGAGATTAATGCAAGAACACAAATCAAAACGAGGGGGACATAAAATGGACGCAGTATTATTTGTAGGTCATGGAAGCAAGGACCCGGAAGGCAATGAAGAGATTCGCCAGTTTGTGGCGACGCTAACACCGGACTTGGATGTACCCATTATCGAGACGTGCTTTCTGGAGTTTGCCCGTCCTGACATGCTGCAAGGCTTGAATACATGCGTGGCACGGGGGGCAACCCGCGTGGCGGTGATTCCCATCATCCTGTTCTCTGCCGGTCATGCGAAAATTCATATTCCAGCTGCCATCGACGAGGCCAAGGAGCTGCACCCGCACGTTCAGTTCATTTACGGACGGCCGATCGGCATTCACGACGAAGTCATCAATATCTTGTCCGCACGCATGGAAGAGGCAGGCTTTGCCTCCGGAGAAGAGCATGATGACCTGGCAGTACTCGTTATTGGACGCGGCAGCAGCGATGCAGATGCCAATAGCGATATTTACAAAATGTCCCGACTGTTCTGGGAGCGTTACAAAGCCAAGTGGGTAGAGACTGCCTTTATGGGCGTGACGTACCCCTTGTACGACGAGGGCGTTGAACGTTGCCTGAAGCTGGGTGCGAAGCGCATCGTTCTCTTGCCGTACTTCCTGTTCACGGGTGTGCTGATCAAACGGATGAGCGACCAGCTGGAGAAATTCCGCGAGCAATATCCAGAAGCCCAGTTCGAAATGGCCGAGTATTTTGGCTTCCATCCGTTGTTGAAAGAAGTGCTCAAGGATCGTGTGGTGGAAGCGTTGCACGGTGAAGTGAAGTTGAACTGTGATACCTGTCAGTACAGACTGGCAGCGATGGAGCACATCGACCATCACCATCACCACCATGATGACGAGCATGGACATCACCACCACCATGGTCACCACCATCATCATCATCACGACCACGACCATGATCACGAACATGACCATGACCACGAACATAACCATGACCACAAAAATGATCACAAGCACGACCACGTTACCAAGTAGGAGGAAGACTGCATGATTCTGGTACTGGCTGGAACGAGCGACGCGCGCGAGTTGGCTTTGCAAATCAAGGACAAGGGCTACGAGCTGTTGACGACGGTCGTCACTGACAATGCTGCGAAAAGTATGGAGGAGGAGGGCGTGCCTGTCCAGGTCGGACGCCTGACCGCCGAAGATATTCAGCAGCTGATCCAAGAGAGAGCCGTGCAATGCGTGGTCGACGCGAGTCACCCCTTCGCAGAGGAAGCCTCCAAAAATGCCATGGCAGGTGCACAGGGCGCGGGAGTCCCCTACATTCGCTACGAGCGGGAAAGCCTCTCCTCACCTGGCAGCGAGAAGCTGATTGTAGTAGAAGACTATGTCCAGGCGGCTGAGCTGGCGGCAGATAAGCGCGGCGTCATCATGCTAACGACAGGAAGCAAGACGCTGAAAACCTTCACGGATCGGCTGTTGGGCCTGCCGGAGACGACCCTGGTAGCGCGCATGCTACCGCGTCTTGACAATATGCAGAAATGCGAAGAGCTCGGTGTCGAGCAAAAAAACATCGTCGCGATGCAAGGTCCCTTTTCCAAGGAGCTGAACAAAGCGCTCTACGCTCATTATGGTGTCACGCTGATGATTACCAAGGAGAGCGGCAAGGTAGGTGCTTTTGACGAAAAGGTGGAAGCGGCACTGGAAATGGGCATCGAAACCATCGTCATCGGTCGTCCAAAGATCGATTATGGAACGAAGTTTTCGGATTACGCCAGCGTGCTGGGCGAACTCAAACAAGTGACTGGAGGAAATTAACCATGGATTTCAAAACAGAATTTAAACCGATGACTGTACAACCGCAAGAGATTGAGGATTTGAGCTTTCAAATCATTACAGATGAGCTGGGCGAGCATTCTTTTACAGAAGAACAATATCCGGTAGTACAACGTGTCATCCACGCATCCGCAGACTTTGATCTTGGACGAAGCCTTGTTTTCCACCCGGACGCAGTAAAGGCGGGAATCGAAGCAATCCGCAGCGGCAAAATCGTCGTAGCAGATGTACAGATGGTGCAAGTCGGCATCAGCAAAAACCGCATTGAAAAATTCGGTGGAGAAGTAAAGGTGTACATCTCTGACCGCGATGTGATGGAAGAGGCGAAGCGTCTGAATACGACCCGCGCGATCATTTCCATGCGCAAAGCAATCAAGGAAGCGGATGGCGGTATCTTTTGCATCGGAAACGCACCTACAGCACTCCTGGAGCTGATCCGCATGGTGAAGGAAGGCGAAGCAAAGCCAGGTCTGGTGATCGGGATGCCAGTTGGCTTCGTATCTGCGGCAGAATCCAAGGAAGAGCTGGCGAAGCTCGATATCCCATTCATCACGAACATGGGACGTAAAGGCGGAAGCCCAGTAACCGTAGCAGCATTGAATGCGATTTCGATCATGGCGGAACGGTTGGGTTAAGCAGATGGCAGCCAAAGCAGCAACGGACGAAAAAGAGGCAAAGCCCCTCCGCCACGGATATACGACTGGATCATGTGCAACGGCGACGACTAAGGCTGCTTTGATCTCGCTGATTACTCAGGAAGAGCAAAGCCAAGCGACGATTCGCCTGCCAATTGGCGAGGACGTCTCCTTTCAGATGGAGAGCTGTGAGTTTTCATTGGAGAAGGCGACCGCAAGCACGATCAAAGATGGGGGAGACGACCCAGACGCGACACACGGTGCCCTTATTCTCTCTACCGTGGAATGGTCGGATGAGCCCGGCATTATTTTGGATGGCGGACTCGGTGTGGGACGGGTGACCAAGCCAGGGTTGCCCGTTCCGATTGGCGAGGCTGCGATCAATCCCGTCCCGCGCAAAATGATCAGGGAAACGGCGCAGGCTGTTCTGGATGAGTACGGGACGCAGCGCGGGATCAAAATCGTCATTTCCGTGCCTGCTGGCGAGGAAATCGCCAAAAAAACATTGAATGGACGACTCGGCATACTCGGTGGTATCTCCATTTTGGGGACGCGTGGAATCGTGGTGCCGTTTTCCACTTCTGCCTACAAGGCAAGTGTGGCACAAGCGGTCAATGTCGCCAAGGAAGCCGGCTGCGATCATATTGTGCTGTCGACGGGCGGAAAGAGTGAATCCTACGGGGTCGCTACTTATCCAGAGCTGTCGGAAGAAGCGTTCGTGGAAATGGGCGATTTCGTCGGCTTTTCCCTCAAGCAGTGCAAGAACAAGGGTATGCGCAAAGTGACCTTGGTCGGGATGATGGGCAAGTTTTCCAAGGTTGCGCAGGGTGTCATGATGGTTCATTCCAAAAGTGCACCCGTCGATTTCGCCTTCCTCGCCCAAATGGCAGCAGATGCAGGAGCTTCTCAGGAGCGTATTGACGAAATTTTGGGAGCCAACACCGCTTCGCAGGTAGGCGATATGATGGTGGACACGCCCGCCTTTTTCGAGATCATGTGCGAAAACTGCTGTCGCGCTGCGCTAAAGGAAGTGGGCGGCGGCATCGAGGTCGAAACCATCATCATCACAATGAAAGGGTCCCTGTTGGGAAGGGTGACGATCAATGACACAGGCGATGAAAGTAATTGGAATCGGGGATGATGGACAGCAGAGCCTGCTGCCGTTGTACCGGACGTGGATAGAGGAAAGTGAGCTGTTGGTTGGAGGAGAGCGACACCTCAGTTTCTTCCCGGAGTATTCAGGGGAAAAGCGTGTACTGAAGGGCGGTCTGACTGCCATGGTGGAGGAGCTGCGTACGGAGACGCGCAAGACGGTCATTCTGGCGTCAGGCGATCCGCTCTTTTACGGGATCGGCAGCTTGCTTGCAAAAAAATTGAACGTGGAGATTTACCCGCACCTGAGCTCCATCCAGCTCGCTTTTGCCAAAATGGGGGAAGCATGGCAGGATGCGACACTGGCGAGTGTGCACGGACGCAGTATCAAAGGTCTGGCACAGCGGATCGACGGGAAGGATAAGGTCGCACTGCTGACAGATCGGGAAAACTCGCCAGCAGCGATCGCCCGCTATCTCCTTTCGTTCCAAATGACCGAGTACGATGCGTTCGTGGCGGAGAATCTCGGTAGTGCCGAAGAGCGGACAGGCTGGTATTCCCTCGAGGAAATGGCAGATGGTATCTTCTCTGATCTAAATGTCGTGATTTTGAAAAAACGCCGTCCAAGCCCAGTATGGCCGTTTGGAATCGCAGACGAGGAGTTTTCCCAGCGCAAGCCGGACAAGGGACTCATTACGAAAAAAGAAGTGCGCATTTTAAGCATCGCACAGTTGCAATTGCATGCCAAAAGCATCGTTTGGGACATCGGCACCTGCACAGGCTCTGTCGCCATTGAAGCGGCACGAATTGCACGTGAGGGTGAAGTGTACGGCGTAGAGAAGAATGCGGACGATCTGGAAAACTGCCGCCAGAACATGGCGAAGTTTCGCACGGATTTGACAGTAATGAACGCACGTGCCCCACATGGCTTGGATGAGTTCCCGAACCCGGATGCCGTATTTATCGGCGGCAGTGGCGGAGAATTGCGCGAGCTGTTGAATATCTGCTGCACACGACTGCGCCCGAATGGCCGGATTGTTGTGAACGCAGCGACCATTGAGACATTGTACGAAGCGACACAAGCATTTGCGCAGGAAGGCTTCGAGACATCGGTGACATTGGCGCAGCTATCGCGCAGCAAGCCGATTTTGTCCCTGACGCGCTTTGAAGCATTGAATCCGATCTACATCATTACGGCCTGGGCCAAGCAGACAGAAGAACAAGGAGGAGACAGCAAGTGACTAAGATCGGAACATTGTACGGGCTGGGCGTAGGTCCCGGCGACCCCGAATTGATTACCGTCAAGGCATTTCGTCTATTACAGCAATCGCCAGTGGTTGCCTATCCGAAAAAACGGATGGGCAGCAAAAGCTACGCGCATCAAATCGCAGAGCTGTACGTGCAGTCCCCAGACAAGGAAATGCTTGGACTCGTATTCCCGATGACGCGGGACAAAGAAATTTTGGAGCGCGAGTGGAACAACACAGTGGAGATCGTTTGGGAGCGTCTGTCTGAAGGCAAGGACGTTGCTTTTGTAACGGAAGGCGATCCGATGTTTTACAGCACGTTCATCCACATGATGCGCGTCATGCATGAGGAGCATCCGGAAGTGCCAATCGTGACCGTACCAGGCGTCTCTTCGTTTCTGGGAGCAGCGTCCCGCTTCAATCTGCCACTGGCGGATGGCGACGAGCAGATCGGTATCATCCCGGCAACAGAAGACAAGGAAGCCATGCGCAAAGCGCTTGAGAACCACGATACTGTCGTGTTCCTGAAGGTAGCAAAAGTACTGCCAATGATCATTGGCTTGCTGAAAGAAATGGGGCTGGCTGAAAAGGCAGCAGTAGCGACCAAGGTCACTTCCTCCGAGGAAATGGTTTGGACCGATATGCGTGAACTGGAGCGGGCAGAGCTCAGCTATCTTACACTGATGGTGGTGAAAAAGTAATGAAACTGTACATAGTGGGAGCGGGTCCCGGCGACCCTGATTTGATAACAGTAAAAGGCTTGAAGCTGCTGCAAAAGGCAGACGTCATTATGTATACCGACTCTCTCGTGAACGAGGATTTGGTAGCAATGGGCAATCCCGATGCAGAGGTACTGCAAAGCTCGGGTATGGCATTGGAAGAAATGGTAGAGCTGTTGGTAGACCGGATTAGTAGCGGAAAAACAGTCGTACGCCTGCATACAGGTGATCCCTCCATTTATGGCGCGATCATGGAGCAGATCGCTCTATTAAAAGCAAAAGGCATCGAGGTAGAAATCGTTCCAGGTGTGAGCTCCGTATTTGCGGCAGCGGCAGCAGTAGGAGCCGAGCTGACGATTCCTGATCTGACACAGACGATCATCCTCACCCGCGCAGAAGGTCGCACACCGGTGCCTGAGAGAGAAAAGCTGCGTGCACTTGCTGAGCATCATTGCACGTTGGCTCTGTACCTTAGCGCGACTTTGACGAAAAAAGTAGTCCGCGAGCTGGTCGATGCAGGCTGGAGCGAGGATACGCCTGTCGCAGTCGTACAACGTGCAAGCTGGCCGGATCAATTGATCATTCGCACCACGCTGAAAAATTTGGACGAAGACATGGGCAAAAACGGCATTCGCAAGCACGCGATGATTTTGGCTGGCTGGGCATTGGACCCGAACATCCACGACAAGAGCGAGCAATACCGTTCCAAGCTGTACGATAAAACCTTTACACACGGGTTCAGAAAAGGTGTGAAGGAATAATGAAGATCATCGAACTGATCGAGGGAGAAATCCCTGTTATCGAGCAGCGCGGAGACTATGCTATTGTCGCGATCACGAAGCACGGGGTAGAGATGGCGCGTGATTTGGCGCAAAAATTTCCTGGAACAGACCTGTATTACATGAGCAAATTCGAGCGCGGAGATGAGGATGCGCGCGGCATCCAACTGTTTTCGAACAGTGTACGGATGCTGTTTCCCGCTCTCTGGCCTGCTTATAAAGGTTTAATCATCATTATTTCTCTGGGTGCGGTTATTCGGATGATCGCACCTTTGCTCGAAGACAAAAAGAAAGACCCGGGTGTCGTCGTCGTCGATGACCGTGGGGAGAACGTCATCAGTGTGCTGTCTGGCCATTTGGGCGGTGCCAATGAGCTGGCTCGCGAGGTAGCGGCAGTCATGGGTGCTCGTCCGATTATCACGACAGCGTCTGACGTACAAAAGACGATTCCGGTCGATCTATTCGGTAGACGTTTTGGCTGGGAGTGGGATTCCGCTGAAAAGCTGACCCCTGTCAGTGCTTCTGTCGTAAACGAGGAGCGCGTAGCTGTCATCAATGAATCCGGCGAACGTGACTGGTGGATGCATGACACACCGATGCCACCGTCCATCAAGGAATACGCGACAATCGCTGAGGCAAAAGCCGATCAGCCGCAAGCTGCTCTAGTCGTCTCTCATCGCTTGCTCACACCGGAGGAACAATCGATTTTGGACAACGGCGTCCTTTATCGTCCGAAGGTAATCGTGCTCGGAATGGGCTGCAATCGTGGAACCTCCGCCGAGGAGATCGAGGCAGTCATCAAGGAAACGCTGGATGAACTGCAATTTTCGATCAAAAGTGTAAAAGCACTGGCGACCATCGAGTTGAAAAAGGATGAAGCGGGTCTGATCGCCGTTTGCGAAAAATACGGCTGGCCGTTCGTCTGGTACCCACCTGAAGAGTTGAATCAGGTAGAGATCAGCGATCCGTCTGATACTGTCTTCAAGTTCACCGGAGCGTACGGAGTGAGCGAGCCTGCCGCGAAGCTGTATGCTGGCGTGGGCGAACTCGTTTTGACCAAGAAGAAGTCGGGCAACACCACCATTTCGGTCGGATTGATGCCCTATCATGAGGAGGAGCGCGCATGACGGACAGCCGCCGTATTGTGATTGCCGGAACAGGCAGTGGAGCGGGTAAGACAACCGTTACCATCGGACTGATGGCTGCTCTGAAAAGAAAAGGGCATACCGTACAGGGCTTCAAGTGTGGACCCGACTACATCGATCCCACGTATCATACGGCTGTGACGGGCAGAGCTTCGCGCAATCTGGACAGCTTTATGCTGGAGCACGAGATCGTGAAGGAGATTTTTGTCCGTGGTAGCGAGGGTGCAGACATCTCGATTATCGAGGGTGTCATGGGTATGTACGATGGCAAGGAAGCGACCAGCGATAAAGGCAGCACGGCAGAAATCAGCATCCTGACTGGCTCTCCGGTTTTGCTGGTGGTCAATTGTCAGAGCATGGCACGCAGTGCGGCTGCAATTGTCAAAGGTTTTCAACTGCTCAATCCACAGGCGAGAATCGTCGGTGTCATCGCCAACAAGGTCGGCAGTGAAGGGCATCACAAAATCGTGAAGGCAGCGATCGAGCAGGAGTGCGGGATTCCGGTCGTGGGCTACCTGAAACGGGAGAACGAGCTGGAAATACCGGAACGTCATCTCGGATTGGTGCCATCCGTCGAACGAGGAGAGCTGACACCGCTGTTTGAAAAGCTGGCTGATCTGATTGCAGAGACCGTGGATTTGGAGCAAATCTGGGAGCTGGCAAAGGCAGAGCCGCTGCAAGCGGAGCCTACGCTGTTTGCTCCACGAAAAGCATCTGCCAATGTCACTATTGCTGTAGCGAAAGACCCTGCTTTTCATTTTTACTATCCGGAAAATTTGGAGCTGCTCGAAGCATATGGCGCGAAGCTCGAATTCTTTTCTCCACTGGCGGGTGAGGGAGTGCCTGAGGACGCGGACGGCTTGTACATCGGGGGAGGCTTCCCGGAGGAATTTGCAGCAGAGCTATCGCAAAATGAAACGGTGAAACAATCGATTCGAGCTGCGATCACAAAAGGCTTGCCTACTTTGGCCGAGTGCGGCGGCTACATGTTTTTGACAGAGGCAATCGTGACGACAGAGGGCGACAGCTATCCAATGGTAGGGCTCATCCCAGGCAAGGTGACCATGCAGAAAAAGCTCGCAGCGCTTGGCTATCGCGAAGTGCGCGGCAAGGAAGGCAATTTCTTGCTCGGCACCGAGGAACAGGCGAAAGGGCATGAATTCCACTACTCTACGTATGCTTCGGATCAACAATTGCCAGCAGCCTATGAGACGAAAGGGCTTCGCGGTACGAAACCGGAGGGCTATGCCCAAGATCATCTGGTCGCAGGCTATACTCATTTGCATTTTGGCTCCAATCCCGACCTGGTTGAGCGTTGGCTGAACCGTTGCGCGGAGGTGGCCGCTCGTGCCTAAAGCCCTCCCGTTGATGGTGCAAGGTACCAGCTCGGATGCAGGAAAAAGTGCGATTGCAACAGCGCTGTGTCGGATTTTTGCCCAAGATGGCTACAAGACAGCTCCGTTCAAATCGCAAAATATGGCGTTAAACTCCTATGTGACGCTAGATGGAAAAGAAATTGGCCGGGCACAGGGCGTTCAGGCGGAAGCAGCAGGAATTCTGGCGACGACCGACATGAACCCCATTTTAATCAAGCCGACACGAGACTCCGAATCGCAAATTGTCGTAAACGGTGAACCATACGGCAACATGAAAGCTTTTGCTTATCGGACGGAGTTTTATGACAAGGGCTTGCGGATCATTGAGGAAGCGTATCAACGACTCGCCAGCTCCTATGAGCGGATCGTCATTGAAGGGGCAGGCAGTCCGGCAGAGGTTAATCTGAATGACCGTGAGCTCGTCAATATGCGGGTCGCTCGTCTCACGAATGCGCCCGTCGTTTTGGTGGCAGACATTGAGCGCGGGGGAGTTTTTGCCAGCTTGGTCGGCACCCTCCAACTGCTCGAGCCCGAAGATCGGGACCGCGTGATCGGTGTCATCATCAATCGTTTTCGCGGTGATTTGACACTTTTGCAGCCGGGACTCGACTGGTTCGAGGAGTATACGGGAAAGCCGGTACTTGGTGTCGTGCCATTTATTCCAGACTTGTGGATCGATGCGGAGGATTCGCTGATTTTGCACCGTTATCAAGGGCAGCGTGAGACACCGCGAGAGATTGACATTGCGGTTTTGCGCTACCCGCGAATTTCCAACTTTACAGACGTGGACCCGTTTTTTGTAGAGCCGGATTGCCGGATGCGCTTTGTGACACGTTTGGAAGAGCTGGGTGAACCTGACCTGATTGTCTTGCCGGGCAGCAAGAATACACTCGAGGATTTGAGTTTCTTACGAGAGACAGGTCTTGCCGCGGCGGTCAAAGACCTTCATCATAAAGGGAAGACGTATATCGTCGGCTTGTGCGGCGGCTATCAAATGCTGGGAGAATTCATTCACGATCCGGCTGGGGTCGAGTCTCCGTTGCAGCAGCTTGATGGGCTGGGTCTCATCCCGATGATCACGACGATGGAGCAGAAGAAAACGACCGTGTTGTCCCGCGGAGAAGCGGTATTTGCGAAGGAAAAGCTGACGGTAGAAGGCTACGAGATTCACATGGGACAATCTGCTTATTCAAGCAATGATTTTCCTTTTATCCAGATGGAGGGGCGCACGGAGGGCTATTGTCAGGAGGAGCGGCAGTTGATTGGCACATATTTTCATGGCTTGTTCCACAATGACCACTTCCGCACGCTGTTGCTGAATACCATCCGTGAGAAAAAAGGTCTCCCACCCATCATGGATCGCCCATCCTTTGTCGCTCTGCGAGAGCAGGGGTACGATCTGTTGGCGGAGACCGTTCGTCGCCATGTGAAGCTGGATACGATCGAAGAGTACATGAAGGCTTTTCAAGAAAAAGAGGTGCAAATTAATGTCAGTCATTTATCCGGCGATTGAGCCACGAAATCAGGAAGCAAGTGAGCAAACGAGGCAGCATGTGGATCAGTTGACCAAGCCGCTTGGCAGCCTTGGTCGCTTGGAGCAATTGGCTATTGAGCTGGCTGGGATGACGGGTGAGACAATGCCTGTTGTGACACCACCGGGCGTGCTTGTTTTTGCGGCCGATCACGGTGTTGCACGAGAAGGTGTCTCTGCCTATCCACAGGAAGTGACAGCGCAAATGGTGCTGAATATGGTTCATGGTGGAGCTGGAGTCAACGTCTTCGCCAGACAAATCGGAGCCATTCAAAAAATCGTAGATGTTGGTGTAGCGGTCGAGGTCGAAGCACCGGGTGTTTATAACAAGCGAATCAGAGCAGGCTCGGGCAATATGCTGAAAGAAGCTGCGATGACCGCAGACGAAGCGCAGCGCTCCATCGCAGTTGGCTTTGAAATGGCAGAAGTGATCATTGAAGAAGGCGCCAAAGTCCTGATCGTCGGTGAAGTAGGGATTGGCAACACGACAGCCAGCAGTGCGATCCTGTCAGCCTTAACCGGAGCTGATCCTGAACAAATCGTCGGACGAGGAACGGGGCTGGATGATGCAGGCTGGCAGCGCAAAAAGGCAGTTGTTCGTGACGTGCTTGCGCTGCATCGCCCGGATGCAAACAATCCGTTGGACGTTTTGGCAAAAATCGGCGGACTGGAAATCGGAGCAATGGCAGGGGCGATCATCGGAGCAGCCACTCGCCGTGTCCCTGTGCTGCTGGACGGCTTTATCGCTACGGTAGCGGCTCTGCTTGCTGTTCGAATGGAGCCACTCGTTGCTGATTACTTGATCGCGGGTCACCGTTCTGAGGAGCCGGGGCATGATTTTGTCCTGCAAGCATTAGGCAAGGAGCCATTGCTCAGCCTGAAATTGCGACTGGGTGAAGGAAGCGGAGCAACATTGGCGTTTCCAATCGTGGAAGCAGCGACACGGATGGTTCGTGAGATGGCGACATTTGCATCAGCAGGAGTGAGTGACCGATGAGCGGCGCGGGCAAAGTTTATCTCGTAGGAGCTGGCCCTGGAGATCCAAAGCTGATTACCGTAAAAGGAATGGAATGCCTGCAAAAGGCAGAGGTGGTTGTGTATGATCGTCTGGCAAATCCAGCCCTGCTGGAGTACGCGCCACAGACGGCAGAACGTATCTATTGCGGCAAGCTGCCGGATCATCACACGATGAGACAGGAATCGATTAACGAGCTGTTAGCGGAAAAAGCGCTGGAAGGAAAAGTCGTCGTTCGGCTAAAAGGCGGCGATCCTTGCGTGTTTGGTCGTGCGGGAGAAGAAGCGCAGCATTTGGCCGAGCGAGGAATTGCCTTTGAAATCGTCCCGGGAGTAACTGCTGCAATTGCAGCCTCAGCATACGCGGGTATTCCGGTGACACACCGCGATCACGGCTCGTCATTCGCAGTCGTGACGGGACATTTGCGCGAAGACAAGCCAGAGCTGGCGGTAGAAAAATGGCGTGCTCTCGCGAATGGCATCGACACGCTTGCCTTTTACATGGGAGTAGCCAACCTGCCGTTGATCCGTACCCAATTAATCAAGCACGGACGCGATCCGCATACACCTGTAGCCGTTATCTCTTGGGGAACACTCCCACAGCAAGCGGTACTAACGGGTACCTTGGCTGATATTGAGGAGCGTATGGCGGAAAACAGTCACATCACGAATCCAGCTATCATTCTGGTTGGCGATGTCGTGAAGATGCGTGAGAAAATCAACTGGTTTGAAGCTACGCTTGCGATGGAGCAAGTGCAACAACAATAGGAAGCCGAGGGAGGGAACGCTGGTGACGCACTATGCCATGATGGTCAATCTACAAAGCAAGCGTTGCTTGGTGGTCGGTGGCGGGCAAGTAGCCGAGCGGAAAATCGGCAGTTTGCTTGCTGCTGGTGCGGATGTCACCGTTGTGAGTCCCTCCTGTACGGCAACCATCCTTGAATGGGCACACGATAAAAAGCTAATGGTAGCACTGCGCCCCTTTAACCCACAGGACGTAGAGGAGGCAGTGCTCATCATCGCGGCGACGAGTGATCCCGCCGTCAATCTGACTGTATACGAAGCGTGCCGTCCGCATCAGTGGATCAATATCGTTGATCGCCCAGACCTCTGCTCTTTTACTGTTCCATCCGTCGTTGCACGTGGTGACTTGCAGATTGCGATCTCTACGGGTGGGAACAACCCGGGTCTGGCAAAGAAAATGCGCCGCCAGCTCGAAGAGTGGGTGGGACCGGAATACGAGGACTACACGCTTTTTCTCGGCAGCATGAGAAGACAAGTACTCTCGCTGGCGGTGAGCGAAACGGACAAACGGGCAATCTTGGCAGAGCTTTTGGACGACCGATTTTTACAATGGACCAAAAATGGCGAAACCGACCGAAGAGATCGGGAGGCCGAAGCGCTGCTTATCAAAAGAGTAGATCAACACGGAAAATAGGATGGCTCTCACTAAGCTACTTGGTGGGAGTTTTTTTCTAGTTTTTTAGCCAGATCATTTCCAAATGCCTCGCGACCTCTTGAAAGCCGAGCTTGCTGTACATTTCTTGCGGCGTATCATCTGCATAGGTCGTTAAGTACATATGGGTGGCGCCGAGTTTTTTGGCGTCCTGCATCATGACCCGAATGATTTCCGTGCCGAATCCTCTACGCTGCCAGGCATCCAGTATAAAAAATTCCTCCATACGAACGAGCTCCTTGTAAAGATGCCATTCACATGCACCGACTGGCTCCTGATCGACAAAGCACACATACGGAATAATCTCACTTTGTTCATAAATTTCTCTTTTCCGGTTCGCTTTACGGACAGCAAAATCAGGATTGATCATAACGGAATCAGAAGCAGTAAGGCAGCGTATGCCTGCTTCCATGACTTCGATTGAATCCCCTCGTAATACGGAGCATTGTGGATTCGGCGTCAGTTTATCGGCAACCTCCAGCGGAGCAAGCATGTACAGCATCGTATTTACTTCAAAACCAAGCTGGGTCGCAAAAGACACTAACTCTTCTGAAAAAGGTAGCGACGGGTGCAGTTCCAGCTTCAAGTGGCCAAGCTGCTGCTCTTTGGCATGTCGAAGCTCTTGCTCGATATAAGCTTGTACCCAGTTATGAGTAGGAACCGCCAAAATTTCTGTATAATTATGACTATACATGTCCGGGACCGATTCATCGCGATACACACGCACTTGTGGATGCTCCGTTCGCGTAGAAAAAGCAAGGGCATAGCGCTCCTGCAAAGTAAAAATATTCGTGAGCATTCCTTTATTCCCCATTTCCTGATATGGTGATAGTTGTTTGGATACTTGTCTTCCTAGAGTAAGCCATTTTCCTAAAGGAGGAAACGAAAATGTCGGATGCTTTTCAAATGGGCCCCTTTTTGTTGAAAATGAGCATGCTGGCGGTCATTGCTTCGCTTTCGCTCGGCTTTGTGGCGATATCCGCTCAGCTTACACATAACAGAGAAATGAAATCAGCCGTTATTGAGCTGTTGAGTAATGCAGTGGTGCTGGCATTTCTCGTTTGGAAGTTCAGCTATGTCCTGTTTTATTTTTCGAAAGCGGTGGAGAATCCCTCGTCCATTCTTTATTTTTCCGGGGGGGAAAACGGAGCCATGCTGGCAGGCGTGGCAGTTGTCGTCTACCTCACCAAGACGGTACGCAAAAAAGCGATTCCTGTTCATTTCGTCGCCTTGGGAATGGCGACAGGCTTTCTTGCTGCAACTGGTGTTTACCAGATGCTCACGGTCGTGTTAGAACAGAGCAGCATGTGGTATCACGTACAGCAGGTCGTCATATGCGCCTTGTTTCTTTGGTGGCTGCAACGGGAAAAGGAAGGACTTATTCATCTGGCGGCTTGGCTTGCGCCCGTAATGTGGTTTGCCATTAGCCAAGTCTATGTGCACTTTTTTGTTCCGAATCGAGAAGCTGTGTTTGCAGGACTTTCCGGCGATCAGCTCATGTACTATGCATTCGCTCTCTTGCTGCTCTTTTTGTCCAGACGAGTGAAGCCGATAGGGGGAACGACTGATGAAGAAGCATCATAATGTTTGGGCGATCGTCGTACTCTTGGCGCTTTTGGGATGGGGCATTTTTGATGCGGAATTCATGAATAGGCAGGAACCCATCGCTTCATCTGGAGAGCAAGGCAACGGGCAGATTGGAATTGAAAAAGGAAATACCGCTCCAGATTTTGAACTTCAGCAGATAGGTGGCGGTACGGTCAAGCTGTCCGATTTACGGGGGAAAAAAGTGATTCTCAATCTGTGGGCGACGTGGTGTCCACCTTGCCGCGCGGAAATGCCGGACATGCAGCGTTACTACGAAGAGAACAAGGAAAAAGGCGTAGTAATTCTCGGTGTCAATCTGACCGATACGGAGACGAGCCCGGAAGCTGTGGCAGATTTTGCGAAGTTGTATGGCATTACCTTCCCAATCTTGCTCGATCCTGATAAAGAAGTGGCGAATGTGTACAAAGCCATTTCGATTCCGACCAGCTACATCATTGATTCGAACGGCGTGGTTCAAAATAAATACATTGGCCCGATGAGTGAAGAAATCATGGAAAACATGCTGTCTGCGGTAAAATAGAAAAACCGACAGCAGGCAATATGTGCTGTCGGTAGTGATGTCTCTTCTATTATCCAGCGTCTGCTTTGTTCTCAGGCTCTTTGATTGGTGTCTTTCGATCCAGACGAAACACAGCATTGAGCAATTTGTAAATATGCTTGGATTCCTTGGTCAGCAATGGACCTAAAATGGCGAGAATCAAAACGTAAAGAGCCGCAAATGGTTGCAAAATTTCCATGAGTGCGCCCGCTTTTCCGAGATTAGCCATGATGATGGAGAACTCACCGCGAGATACGATGGTCAGTCCAATATTGGTAGAAGCCTTGGGAGACAATCCGGCACTTCGCCCAGCCAAAAGTCCGGCGACGACGTTACCGAAAAGGGTGAGGGCCACTGCACCAATGGACAACCATACGGCTCCACCTAATGACAATGGATCAATTGTCAAACCGAAGCTGAAGAAGAACATGGCTCCGAAGAAGTCACGAAACGGCAGGATGAGATGCTCGATGCGCTTCATGTGTTGTGTTTCTGCCAAGACGAGACCTACGAGCAATGCTCCGATGGCTTCGGCAACATGGATCGTTTCGGAAAAACCCGCAATCAGAAACAGAGCGGCAAACACCGTAATCATGAACACTTCGTTTGATTTGATGTTCAATGCCCGATTCAGGAAAGGTACGAGCTTGCGGCCTACGATAATCAGGAGAAGCATGTAGCCGAGTGCAATCAATGCGGATGAGAGCACGCCAGCAAGAGAAGTTGCACCGCTTAACACCAAGCCGGACACGATCGAAATATAGACGGCCAAGAATATGTCTTCGAACATGATGATCCCCAAGATCATCTCTGTTTCGCGATTTGCTGTACGTTTGAGATCCACCAGTACTTTTGCCACAATGGCGCTGGAGGAAATAGTGGTAATACCGGCGATAATCAATACCTCTTTGAGAGGGAAGCCAGCGGCCCAACCAAATATGAGGCCGAGGGTAAAGTTGATGACGATGTAAATGGTACCGCCTACGGCAATGGATCGACCAGCCTTGATCAGACGGCCTACCGAAAATTCCAGTCCGAGGTAAAACAACAGGAAGAGTACGCCAAGTCTGCCCATAAATTCGATGAGCGGGGCGCTTTCAATAAAGCGGAGATCAAACAAACCGATGTCGGGAGCGTGTGGACCCACGATCATCCCGACGAGAATGTAGAAGGGGACAATGGAGAATTTTAACTTCATGGAGAGGAACCCCGCAATTGCTATGAGTGCGAGGGCAAGACCAACTTCAAAAACGATGTGCTCCAATATCACTCACCTCCGTTGCTGAGAATAGTCTTGAGAGCCTTCACCTGCTTCCGTTCACCTGCAACGACCAATGTAGATCCTGTACAAAGGACATACTCGGGGCCGGGATTAATCGTTTGTTTATGGTCTTTTTCGATAACAGCGATGATGGTAGCGCCTGTTTCTTGACGAATGTTGAGTTCCCCAATCGTCTTGCCGATGGCAGGAGCGTTCGATTCAATCTTGTACCATTCGATCATGAGTTTGTCTAACGCAACCTCGACTGTTTCCAGTGCAGATGGTTTGTACGTCAAGCCGCCTATGATGGCAGCAATTTGTCTCGCCTCATCATCGTCAAGGGTAACCATGGAGATTGTTTCGTCTATATCATCACGGTCAAAATGATACATTTCACGGCGGCCGTCATCGTGAATGACGATAACCAGCTTGTCGCCACTTCTGGTTTCGACCTGGTACTTCCTGCCGATTCCTGGTAAATCGGATTCTCTAATAGAGAACATGTAAGATCCTCCTTCGCGCAAAACACTGTATTGGCATAGATAGCTGCTCTATTCTCCCAGTGAGCAACAAGTCGTCAATAATTATTTGGAATTATATCCATTCCGGTGATATTTTAGTAATAATCCCCCCTGTTGTGCGGATTATTGTCGACATTCATACCTACATCAACTATTATACACGAAATGACGTCATTTTTCTTCAAAATGAAACATTTTTATTAAAAAATGACACACTTATAAAAGGACATGAATATCAACTTTCCTCTAAAACGTGGTCGCTCCTCATGAGCGGACTTCGATAGAGGTTATTTTAAGGATGATGAAACATGGCGAACAAACAGTATCGATTAACAGAAGCGGAATGGATCTTTATTCAAGACATGCGGTCCATGGATATGGATGAGCTATTGGACATCGTGATCGCATTGCGTAATGAGGTAAGGGAGCTGGAGAAAAAGGCGGAGCTGATCAGAGAGCGCGAAAAAGAGGGCTGGCAGGAGGAGTATCAGGCAGCACAGAAGCGAATTAATCATCTGCGCCAATTCGAGGCTGAGCTTCGTAAAACATGGCCAAATGACTAAAGCAAAAAGAGGTTCTCTTTCAATAGAGGAACCTCTTTTTATATGGACTAGGCCGTGACCGGCTTTGCTTCCGAATCGTTGTCCGACTCATTGTTGGTTTCATCTGCTTGCTGGACTCGTCCAGGATGGAACTCATTTTCATGCTTGGCTATGACCACAGCAGCTACGCCATTTCCGATCAGATTCGTAATGGCACGAGCTTCTGACATGAATCGATCAACGCCGAGCAAGAGGGCAATCCCTTCGACCGGAATGATAGGAAAGGCTGCCAAGGTAGCGGCGAGTGTAATGAAACCAGAACCTGTGACACCAGCAGCCCCTTTTGACGTAATCATCAGGATTCCTAGAAGGGTGACCTGTTCCCAGAAGCTGAGCTCAATGCCATACGCCTGGGCGATAAAAATGGCAGCCATAGATAAATAGATCGAGGTACCGTCCAGGTTAAACGAGTAGCCCGTCGGTACGACCAGACCGACAACGGATTTGGAGCAGCCGTATTTCTCCAGTCGATCCATCATTCTCGGAAGAGCGGACTCTGAGGAGGAAGTACCGAGCACGAGCAGGATTTCCTCCCGAATGTATTTGATAAACGAGAAGATGTTGAATTTGTAGTACCGCGCGATCCCGCCCAATATGAGAATAATGAACAAAAACATCGTGATGTAGACAGCCGTCATCAAAAGACCCAGTCTGGTCAATGAACCGATGCCGAATTTGCCAATCGTGTACGCCATTGCACCAAATGCAGCTATTGGAGAAACCTTCATGATCATGTTGACGACACCAAAAAATCCGTGTGTCAGCTTGTCAAACAGCTTGATGACGGGCTGGGATGCTTGCCCCATGGCAGCGAGTGAGAGACCAAACAGGACAGCGAAGAACAGGATAGGCAACAGCTCGCCTTTTGCCATCGCCCCGACGACGTTTTCCGGGATGATCCCCGCAATAAAATCAATAAAACCGTTGTTACTCTGAGCAGCAGCCTCCGTGTACTTGGAGACGTCCCCACTGGTCAGGCCCGTTTTGTCAAAGCCTACCCCAGGCTTGATCAGGTTGACCACAAGCAGTCCGATTGCCAATGCAATTGTGGTAACGATTTCAAAATAGAGCAGCGCTTTGCCGCCGATCTTACCGACCTTTTTCATGTCTCCCATACTGGCGATTCCATTCACTACAGTGAAGAAGACAATTGGTGGAATGACCATTTTGATCAGTTTGACAAAAATATCGGCCAACACCTTCAGCTCTGCGCCAAATTTGGGTGCAAAATGACCAACTAGAATACCGAGAATGATGGCAATAATGACCTGTACGGTCAGATTTTTAAAGTTGATCCGCATGAAATTCGTTCCTCCTCCAGATTTTGAAAACGCTTTATTCTCTCCTTCGCATTGTATAAATTGTGTGAAAAATTGAAAATGATACGGTCATATTGGTTGTTTTGGTCCTTTTGGTCATGGAAATCCCCTCAAATTGGAAAGGAAAAAATCGATTGTTGACATACTCTCGACACGAACGATAGGTAAAGTAAGAGATGTACATAGTGACACGAAAGAAATAGACAACCGGGAGAATGGAGGATTTTCTATGTTCAAGAAGCAATATCTGGCGATTGCCTCAGCGTTGATTCTGACTACCACACTTATTCCGACGAGCTCTCAAGCAGCGACTGGAACGAAGAATCTGCAAGCTAAGTACAACAACATTAAAGTTATTTATAACGGCGCAGCTGTTCCAACTACAATCGAACCATTCATCGTAAACGGAACGACGTACATTCCACTTCGCATGATGGCAGACGTGTTCAGCAAGGATGTAGCATGGGATGGCACGAAGTACACCATCACGGTAAAAGACAAGCCGAACTCCCAGCACGCATCAGAGTTGGCTGCACGTGATGCTCAAATCAGAACCTTGCAAGGCACAATTGACAGCCTGAACAAACAGATTACTGATTTGAAAAACAGCAAGAGCAGCAGAGATGATGACGATGATGTCCAAGATGACCTGGACGACCTGGAAGATCAACTCGACGAGGACTACGATGACTTCAAAGATATCGAGTGGAAGTTCAAGCTGAGTGGCGATGAAGATGATATCGATGTAGAAATTGAGGTTGACCTGGATGATTACCAAGACGAGTACGATGATATGGATGATTCCGATTTCGAAGACCTCGTTGAAAGTGTAGTAAAAGACATTTGGGATGAGTTCGAAGATGCAGACATTGATGGTGAAATCGTTGACGAGGATGGCGACAACCTGCACGATTTCTCCGCTGATGCCAGCGATGAAGAAATCTTTTTCGAAGATGACGAAATCTAATTAACTTCCCGCAAAGTGGGGACGTTTCTCACAAAAAAAGCCTTGCTCCTTTACATGGGATGCAAGGCTTTTTTCCTATTTTCCAAAAACATCAAAGGCAAATTTTAATACAAGGTTGTAAACTGATAGAATAGAAGTACGTAGAGTATAGAGGGGACCATGCGAGAATTCGCGAATAGGAATGATTATATGTCTGTAAATCAGGTAGGGAAGATATGAAAAGCATTTTATTGGTAGAAGATGAACTGGTGATATCGCGCGTGCTGAAGGCTTACTTGCAAAAGGCAGGATATGAGGTCTGGCAAGCGAATGACGGGATCGAGGCCATGCAGCTTTTTGATGAAAAGAAGCCGGATTTGGTTCTATTGGATGTCATGCTCCCTGAACGCAATGGCTGGGAAATCCTCCAGTATATTCGCGAAAAGAGCTCCTGTCCGGTCATTATCATGACAGCGCTCGGCCAAACAGACCAAAAGCTCAAGGGACTGAATCAAGGAGCAGATGACTACATAACGAAGCCTTTTGTCGCGGACGAAGTAGTTGCGCGAGTCAATGCGGTGCTGCGCCGCTCTGTTATTTTGGTGAAAGATCAAGAGACTCGACTATTCGGAAGCTTGAAAATAAACTTTCAGTCCCATCAAGTAACGCTGCACGGTCTCGAACTGACGTTTCACCCGCGTGATCTGTCCTTGTTGCTTTTTCTGGCACAAAATCCGAATCAGACCTTTACCCGTGAGCAGTTGATTGAACAAGTATGGGGAATCGACTACGGGGGGAGTGATCGTGCCGTAGACCTGGCGATCAAGCGGGTCAGAAAGACGCTGGAGAATTGGCCGGTTCATGAGGGCGAGATCAAGACGCAAAGAGGGGTTGGGTATCAATTCTGTGTTTATTATAAAAAATGAGCCCGTATCGCTGCTGCGCTATTGGACCACACGCTATCTGCTCACCCTCGTGATTGGGTTGCTCATCATTGGGGCTGTCTCTGCTTATTGGATCAAGTACGCTGCGATTGAAAAGCAGATCGAGGTCACGCGACTGTTTGCAGAGGAAGTGGCTGATCGAGTCGTCGATGATGTTGGAAACATTTTGGTAGGGGAAAAGCTTCATCAGGTATTGGACAATCGGCGCAAGTTTATGGGTGTTGATCGCAACCTGATTTTGTTCATTGAAGATGTAAAAGGAGAGGTCGTTTACAATCGGCCAACCAAGCTGCCACCTCCTTTGCAGCAGGCGGCACCTGAGTTGTTGGATCAGGCGAATATATGGGATAAAGTGAGGCATCCGTCAGGTGAGACACTGTATGTAGTGCGGAAAAATTTGGAATACAATGATCAAGTCATTGGCAAAGTGATCTTGCTTTTCCCAGAAACAGATATCAAGGTAGGCAAAGAGGAAATCCAGTATTTGGTCATCATGCTAGGCAGTTTGGGTGTGCTTGGCTGGGCGGTGATTTATTTTCATGCGAGGAAGCTGTCTGAGCCAATTCAAAATGTGGTGATGTCCGCTCGCCAGATCGTTGAAGGAAACTACGACGTCTTGATCAATAAAACGATCAAGGAAAAAGAAATTCACGAGCTGGTGCATACGTTTGCGGAAATGGCAGACCGTCTTCGCCAGTTGGAAAGCATGCGAACAGAGCTTTTGGCTGGAGTGACACACGAGCTGAAAACCCCCGTAACGTCAATTAGCGGACTAATCCAGGCAATTAACGACGAGGTGGTGTCCGGTGAGGAGCAGAAGGAGTTTTTGGAAATCTGCTTGAAGGAAACGAAGCGCCTGCAAAAAATGGTAGAGGATTTGCTAGACTTCAATTCATTTGCCGTAGGAGCGATCACGGTTTGTCAGGAAGAGCAAAACGTGAACAAGCTGATCCGCGAGATCGCCTCACAATGGCAGATTGTCCACGACCTCGGTCATGTCACATTTACCGTTGGGGTTCTGGAAAAGCAAACGATGATCTATGTCGATCCGGGCCGTGTTCAGCAAATCTTGATTAACCTTTTGAACAACGCGAAACAGGCTGTCGGTGAGGCTGGAAACATAGCGCTTACTCTCTACAAAACGGACACCGATTTACGAATCGACGTCAAAGACGATGGGCCAGGAATACCCGCAAAGGAACAGCCTCTTGTGTTCGAGCGTTTCTTTCGGGGAAGCAATAAAAAAGATAAAGTACGTGGACTCGGTTTGGGGCTGTCCTATTCTCGCATGATGGCGAAGGCTCTTGGCGGAGATCTCCTCCTCGCCAAAAGCACGTCAGAGGGATCTGTATTTACGCTGATTTTGCCCATGCGCAAGGAGCAGACCGAGGAGATTGCTTGAGAGCTTCACCTGCGTTGGTGGAGCTCTCTGATTTTCTGCATCAAGGGTTCTCCGATACTCGGAGCGAATTGATCATAGACTGGTTGCAATGCTGCTATCCAGGCCGCACGTTCTTCTGCTGTCTGAATGTGGATGTGCATTCCCCCATTTTCTTGGAGCAAGCGCAGTTGTTTGTCATTCATCGAAACAGCCAATTGATTATTGTAAGCTGTCGCTTCCTGCATGGCTTCCGATATGGCTTGCTGAATATCGGCGGGGAGGTTGTTCCAAAACGTTTTATTAATTACGACGGCGTAGCCCAGATAGCTGTGATTGCTGATCGTCATGTGCTTTTGTACTTGGTAGAGCCGTTTGGTGTAGACATTGGAGATCGTATTTTCTTCGCCGTCTACTTTTCCGGCAGCCAGCATGCTGTATAATTCATTGAAGGAAGAGCCTACAGGGATTGCCTGGAGCGTGCGAAACTGAGCTTCGATTACGTTGCCTGGAATAATGCGCAAACGTTGACCGACAAAATCGGAAGGCATGATCAACGGGCGGTTAGCTGTCACTTGCTTAAAGCCGCTTGCCCAGAAGGCCAGCCCTTTCATGTCGGAATCTTCAAGCTTATCGAATAGTATTTGACCGATTTCCCCATTGAATACGGTTTCGACATCCTCTTGCGATCGAAACAGATAAGGCAGATCAAGCACAGCCCACTCGGGAATGCTGTTGGAGAGATAGGAGAATGCAGGTGCGATCATCTGGATTTCGCCGTTTTGCAAAGCAGTCATCTCGGTTTTCTCGGTGTGAAGGATACTGTTGGGAAAGACTTGTACCTCTACACGTCCGTTTGTCTTTTCCTTCACTAGTTGGGAAAAGCGTTCGATAGTCAGACCCTTTGGCGTGTTTTCTGCGATAACGTGGCTGAACTTGATGATAATTTGATTGGACAGCCCTACCTGTTCTTCGTCGTATCCTCTGTTTTCCATCAGGAAATCTTGTCCGAAGCCAATGATGACAGCGCTCACAAGTCCGAGGAGGACAATGAATGTACTGGTTACCAACGATTTCATTTTCAAACACCTGCTTACGTTGAATGAATTTGAGTTGCAAACCCAATGGAAAGGAAAGAACGAACCTGTTCGAACGCTTAACAATCAAATGGAAGATTATGCTACTCTCCGTCGGAATCGTTCTTTTTTCCTTGATCATCGGAAACTTGATCATGGCCGGAGGGATTATTCGGATTACGGAAACCCAACTGGGACAACGGCTGATGACCACAGCGCGCACGGTTGCGACGATTCCAAATGTACAAAAAAGCATTCAGGAACCAGACGGATGGAAGGTGATCCAACCGACAGCAAACAACCTGCGCGTCGTCAATGATGTGACGTATATCGTCGTGCTGAATAAGGAGCGTGTGCGTTACTCAGACCCGCTAGATGAGCGGATTGGTACGGTGTTTATGGACCCTGCGGTTGATGAGGCCTATGCCGAGCACTCCTATTTTCAAAAAGTGAAAGGAGAGATGGGAACGGCTCTGCGGGCCTACGTGCCGATCATGGATGACCAGCATCAGCAGGTGGGCGTCGTTCTGGTCGGACGTGTAATGCCTGATGTCTGGGGGATCTTGTACAGCGAGCGAAACAATATCGCGCTGACCTTTTTCTTCTCCCTATTGTTCGGGGTGTGGGGCTCCTATCAGTTGGCCCGTCACATGAAAAAGCAGATGCTCGACCTGGAGCCGGACGAAATCGCGCGAATCCTGGTAGAGAGAACCGCAACCTTCCATGCCATGCATGAGGGAGTCATCGCCATCGACAATCGGGAGCGAATCACGATCTTTAACGACAGGGCGAAGCAAATTTTTGGCATAGAGGGAGAGGTGCTGGGCATGCACATACGGTCTGTCCTGCACGACACCAGATTACCAGAAGTGCTGGAGCTTCGCCAGAATTTTACCAACACCGAAATTCACGTCGGCAATACGCTGCTCTGGTCGAACCGTTTTCTGATCAAGGTCGAGGAAAAGATCGTCGGCGCAATTGCGATTTTTCAGGATAGAACAGAAGTGGCGAGAATGGCGGAGGAGCTGACGGGCGTAAAAGAATTCGTTGGTGCGCTGCGGGTACAAAATCACGAGCACATGAATCATTTGCATACCATCGCAGGTTTACTCCAGCTCCATCAGCATGAAAAGGCACTCGCGTATTTGTTCGAGGTCAACGAGCAGCAGGAGGAGCTCACCTCCTTTTTAACAACACGGATCATGGATGAGAATTTATCTGGGCTCTTGATTGGAAAAGTAAGTCGCGGAAGAGAGCTGGGCATCCGTGTTGTCATTGATCGCAGGAGTCATCTGGAACATTTTCCGCCGTATATGGATCATCACAATTTCGTGCTCATTTTGGGAAATCTGATCGAAAATGCCTTTGATTCACTCGAGCGAATCGAACGCGAGGAGAAGGAGATCATGATCAGTATCGAGCAAGACGAGGAGATTTGCTCCATCCTGGTGGAGGACAACGGAATCGGTATGGACGAAGAGACGCGCCGACACATGCTGGAACGGGGATTTTCTACGAAAGAACGAGCGCACCGTGGACTTGGTCTGCATCTGGTGCATCAGTTGGTCAATAAAGGGAGGGGCGAGCTGGTTTGCCATTCGGAACCCGGAGAAGGGGCCAGTTTTCTCATAACGTTTCCGATGGAGGAGGTGGAGAGTCATGGAGAAGGATAATGATAATGTGCGCGTACTGATTATGGAAGACGATCCGATGGTACAGGAAATCAACAAGCAGTTCATTGAGCGCGTCCCTGGCTTCGTCGTGGTCGGAATTGCAGCCAATGGGGCAGATGGACTCAAGCTAGTGAATGAGCTTACTCCTGAATTGGTGATCATTGATATTTTCATGCCGATCCAGGACGGGGTGAAGGCTCTGATGGAGCTGCGTGCCGCCAAACATGCTGTGGACGTCATCGTCGTGACAGCAGCAAAGGACAAGACCACGATCCAATCCATGCTGCGCAACGGTGCCATGGACTATATTATCAAGCCGTTTCAATTCGAACGGATCAAGCAGTCGTTGGAAAACTATCGGGAATTTCGCCGACGGATTGATTGGGAGGGCACCGCATCCCAGGATGAGGTCGACCAGCTACTATTCCGCAAAAGTCCAGAAAAAGAACAATCCGATACGAATCCAGGCAGGGCAGTGCTGCCGAAGGGACTGCACGCTGTCACCATGGAGCAAATCATGCGTCAAATCGAGAAAGAGAGTCAGCCACTATCGGCAGACGATGTGGCCGAACGCGTTGGGATCGCGAGAGTGACGGCCAGAAGGTATTTGGACTATCTGGAGAAGAGCGGGAGTGTCAGAATGGATGTCAGCTATGGTGGGGTAGGCAGACCGACGAATCGTTATGTACGTGTCACTCCACAAGATACGGGGGGCACGGGAGGTAGAGAGCGCCATGATCGATTATGAAGTGTTATTAGGCTCGCTGTTTGATATCGTGCACGTAACAGACGCAGAAGGCAGAACCTTATTTTGCTCAGGACGATATGAGGAATTTTTCGGAATCGATCCCAAGGAAATGATGCGCAAGCCGGTTGAGGAGTTTTATCATCTTGGTTATTTTGCCCCAACGATCACGAGGCGGGTCATTCGTGACAAGAAAAAGATACATACGATTCAAACCACCCGCAAAAATCGGAAGCTTTTTGTGGAAGGCACACCGATTTGGGATCAGGACGGGAATTTTAGCGGAGTGATCCATACGTTCATTGATATAACGAGCCAGGAGCAATTGCAGCAGGAATTAAACGAAGTCAAGTACGTCGGGACGGTCTTGCAGAGTGAAATGACCAAGGAGAACAACAGACAAAAAGGAGAGACTAGCTTGATCTACCGCAGTCAGTCCATGGAGCAGGTCGCCCTGTTGGCCAAAAAACTGTCGCAGGTAGAATCATCCATGATCCTGTTGGGAGAATCAGGCGTCGGAAAAGGCGTGCTGGCAAAATACATCCACGAGTGCAGTCCACGGGTGGACAAGCCATTTGTGCACATCAACTGTGGAGCCATTCCTGAGACATTGCTGGAGTCAGAGCTGTTTGGCTATGAAAAGGGTGCTTTTACAGGAGCGTTCAAAGATGGGAAGGCAGGTTTGATTGAGAAGGCAAACGGCGGCACGCTGTTTTTGGACGAGATCGGGGAGATGTCACTCTCCTTGCAAGTGAAGCTGTTGAATGTGTTGCAAGAAAAAACGATTACGCCCGTGGGCAGCTCTGTTTCGCGAAAAGTTGATGTAAAGCTGATCACAGCCACGAATAAAAACCTGCGGCAAATGGTCAAGGAAGGCAAGTTTCGCGAGGATTTGTACTATCGCATTCACGTCGTCCCGTTGGAAATTCCACCGCTGCGCGAACGGCAGGAAGAGATACCCGTGCTCGTTCATTACTTTCTCAATGTCTTTTCGCAAAAGTACTGTTTGGAAAGACAGCTCGCAGATACCTGCTATCGCATCCTCAGTGAATACGATTGGCCTGGCAATGTACGAGAGTTGGAAAATGTGGTGGAACGGCTCGTCGTCACGTCTCACGATGTCCTCATTACACCCGCGCAAATTCCGCGTTACATTCATAACCAAGAGTTCAGTGAACACAAAGGGATCAAGGTCGATCGTGTGATGGCGATGCAGGATGCAATGGACGAGGTGGAGCGCCAGCTCGTGCACCGGGCCTATGAGCAGCATAAGACGACGACAAAGGTAGCGGAAGCGCTCGGAATCAGCCAGCCGTCTGCAAGTCGCAAGCTGCGAAAATGGCTATGCACCATTTGACACAGATGTACGATAATGGGGAGAGAAACCGGAGGAGGAGACTGCACAGATGAACAAAGGGAAAGCATTGCGAGCGGGAGATACAATCGGAGTAGTGGCAACCTCTAGCCCTGCTACAGAAGAAGTGCTGAACAAAGCAATGGCAGAGCTGCAAGGTATGGGATACAAGGTGAAAATATCGGATACGTGCCGGGAATCGTACGGTGGGTATTTGGCGGGAACTCCTGAGCAACGGGCGGCTGAGCTGAATGCCATGTTCGTCGACGAGGAAGTGGACGGGATCATGTGCATGCGCGGCGGTTATGGTTCCCCACAAATTCTGTCCTTGCTCGATTATGACCTCATCGCCCAAAACCCGAAGCTGTTTATCGGCTACAGTGACATTACGGCGCTGCATACCGTTTTCGGACAGCGGGCGAATCTGGCTACCCTTCACGGACCGATGGCTACCTCGGACATCGCGCATGGACTGGATGACTGGTCCAAGCAATATTTGCTGCGCGCCATGACTCGCCCAGAGCCATTGGGAGCAATCATCAATCCGCCTGGAGAAGAAATCGTCTGTCTCGTCGAAGGTCAGGTAGCTGGACCCGTAGTCGGCGGGAATCTCGCCCTCGTCTCCGCGTTGATGGGGACGCCTTACCAGCTCGATACGAGAGGCAAGCTGTTGTTTCTGGAGGATATAGACGAGGAGCCGTACCGGATTGACCGCATGCTGACACAGCTTGCTCAGGGCGGCTTGTTTGATGATTGTGCAGGCGTCGTCATCGGGACATGGACCGATTGTGAGCCGAAAAAGCGCGAGGGCTTCTCTGTCTGGGATGTGTTTCAAAATATCGTCGTCCCGTACGGAAAACCGACTATCTGGAACATTCAGATCGGACATGGCGCGTGCAACATCGCTCTCCCACTGGGCGTAGAGGCTAGTCTCGATGCGACAAACGGTAAACTGGTGATCGAAGAGAGTGTAACGATATAGTGAGAATGAGAGTGTGTTTTAAATGGTACTGGCGAGAATCCGTCTTCTATAAGCGGATTCTTTTTTTGTGGACGAAGAAAGGCTGCCGAGTTTCTCGACAGCCTTAAAGTGGGAGACAGTAGTTATTAATCTTTCAGCTCAGTAATCACGTTCGAAGCGTGTTTTTCATCAGGGGTAGGGAACATTTGAAATTGATGCTGAAGCTCGATTTCCTTCTCATTCAAGTCACTTGAATCTTTTTGTTCAGCTTGTCCCCTGTGTTTATCGCTAGTTTCCACGACCAGTCACCTCCCTCAAAGGAGTAGGGTATACAACAAGTCCCTACTTTATCCCAAAAAGAGGAAAAGGATGCTTATCGTTTAATCGGCAATGAATAGTAACCAAATGCTAAGTCAAGTAAGGCACTGGCTTCTTGACGCTTCAGTAAATCTTTTGCGCGGAATGTGAAGGAGCCATCTGGTTTTACCTTCGTGTCAGGATCGACGATGCCTTGTGAAACAAGAGCAGTGATCGCATCTTTTGCCCATGCGTCGGCTGTGTCTTGCAGCGTCACTTTGCTGGTTGCCACAGGTTCAAGCTGCTTTAAATTTTGGATCATGGCAGCAGCGACTTGTCTTGTGATTGGTGCCGATGGGTTCAAATTAGGGATGCCCGCGGCTAATTGCTGTCTAAGTACGTCTTCCATCCCGGCCATTACGTAATGGCCTTCTGCTTTGATCAGGGCGTCAGCAAATTCGCCTTGTGTCATGGTCCCTGTAGGATCAAATTTACTTCCTGATTTCGCTCCCATAATGGAAAGGGCGCTAAGGTTGTTGATATGGGTCTTATAGCTGCTAGTGTTAGGAACGTCTGAGTAGGTATTTTCCATTTCCATTTTTTGCGAATGGGCAACAAGGCTTAAGCCATTCATCGTTGTATAATAGAAGTATTTGATGTTACCGTTTTTGTCTTCCTTGAACGCGACTTTTTCTCCTGCCTCATCTACAAATAGCAATGGGCGAATCATTCGCAGCTTTTGTTTTCCGGTGGCCTCACTCTCGAGCACGAGTGATCCATTCTCATAGGTAATAGAAGTACGTGTCCAATAGGCACGCGTATTTCGATACAGCCCGAAATATTTTTGTGCATCCGCTTCACTCAAGGGCAAGTAATCAGGCTCAGCTTTTTTTTCTGTTTCTGGGAAATAATGATCCATGAATTCTTTGTAAATATCAGCGCTAACCATTGAATCATTGTTGTAGGACATGAAAAAGCCGGTTTTATGTTCCGGGATCAATACCATCAGGGAAGAATGGCCTGGCATGTTTCCGCCCTTCAAAACAACGTGCTGACCATTTGTATACTCTGGAAAATAGTTTTCAAAGCCTACGGTTGTGATCGGGATGTCATCCGCGAAAACCTGGTGCGTATGCATCAAATCCAAGCTTTTCTGACTGACGATTTCCTTGCCGTCAAATTTTCCGTTTTGCAGGTGCATGATCATGTACTTTGCCATGTCTTCTGCGGTTGATATAATGCTTCCCTGCGGACCATCAGTTGGAGCGTGTCCTTCTAGCGGACGTTGCTCGCCATTAAGATCGTAATTGGCAGCCATTCTCTTCATGAGCTCAGGCTTCAAACGTACACTGGTCGAGGCCATTCCGAGAGGCTTGAACACTTTTTCATCCATATACTGGGCAAAGGGGATTCCACTTGCTTTTTCCACGGCGTAGCCAGCGAGTAAGAATCCTGTATTATCATACGTATAGACTTCGCCAGGTGGTCGGATGATGGTCGGCATGTGCTTTGGAAGGAATTCATCCATAGAGATGTCTTGCCCGATGTATTGTGGACCGGTAAAAGTAGTTTCATCCGGCAATTCGAAGCCAGGTGTGTAGGTGAGCAAGTCGTACATGGTGACTGGTTTTCCTGTCTTATTCGGAATTTTTAGCCCACCGAGATATTCCTCTATATTGCCATGCAGGTCAATTTTACCCGCATCGACTTGCTGCATGGCAGCCAAGGCGGTAAAGGTTTTCGATACTGAGCCAATTTGGAACACCGTGTCTTTATCAACAGGGATTTTCTTTTCCTTGTCAGCGAAGCCGTAGCCTTTGTTCACGATGACTTTGCCATCACGGACGACAACAAAGCTGGAACCAGCCACATTATGTTCTTTCATTTTTTCTGCAAACAGTGGATCGGCAAACGCTTCTATTTCTTTGGCATCCACCGGCCCTTGGGTAGCAATGGAAGCAGTCTGAGTGGATTCCACAGCACCGAGCGACTGCGTGCATGCGGAAATCAAGGTTGTGGAGAGAAGAAAAACGACGAGACTCATTTTTTGTATCACTTTTTTCATGTGCGATTCTCCTTTTTGTGCTGGCAACACGGTTTGACGCACCGACTCTGAGAGTGAGCGCTTGAGCACAGTATGACAAAGCTCGTGTCATGCTCGGTAGTTACTTCCTGTCATCACTTTTCCGACTGACAAAATGATTTTGATGAAATGACATAACTTAGCCTGTCATATGACATTTTGATACTGGCTCATATGACGCGCAGTGGATTACGGTAAGGGCATACCGTCATCAGTGTGTCGGAAAAGGTATAGATGGGAGAGAATTAGCTTAGATGAAAAGAGCGATCATGCGTAACGTTCAAAATGTTATCTTTTTGCTGTATACATTTGTCTCGGGAGTATTTTATTTATGTTTTTACTTGGTAAGTATCGTGCTTGGCTTGGCCTTGTCATTTACCGTAGTCGGAATTCCGTTGCTCACCAATGTGTTGCGTACAACTCAAACCTTTGTCCAGCATGAACGTATTCAGACGAAGATTTATACGGATATTTCCATAGAATCGTTGGCGATGAGACAAAGAGCAGAGGGAAATCAATGGATGCAGGCAAAGGCGGAATTAATGGATGTGAGAAACTGGATATCCGTTTATTGGCTGATGCAAAAATTTGTCCTAGGCTGTATCTGCCTTGTGGTCGGAGTACTCATCTACATTGCACCCGTATGTTTTGCGTTCATACCATTGCTCTATCCTTTCGTGGAGCTACATTTTTTTGGGAGCGTAGTGGATTCAGAGCTGAAGGCATTGCAAATTATGAGTTTAGGATTCATACTCATGATCGGATGCTCCAAGCTAGGGAACGGTCTGGTACAATTAGTTGGTGGGTACACGCGCTTGATGTTCAAAGCAATTAGGGGATGATGGTTTGTTAGAAATCGTGAAACAATGGGCCTGGTATGACTGGGTGATGTTTTTTTTACGTCTGATCGGTTGCTTTTCACTAACCGTTACGACCGTAAAATTTGGAGATTATCTCACGCTACCCTTATGGATGGTTATACTTTGGGAAATGATGGTGTTTTCCGTCCCGTGGATTTGTTTAATGCTGAGCTATCGTTATTATCTGATAGCAGAAATGCTCTTGTTTGGCGGATTATCGATTTATCTCACGTCTATGTTTCCAGAGGCGTACCTTACTTTATTGATGCCAGCTTTTTTGATTGCCGCCAATAGTGCGGAGAAATCGTTTCGCTGGTCGGCTCCCATTACGATTGTTTTTATCCCACTGGTGATTATGTTTTTTTCTCGTGCATTTGATGTCTTCGTGATTTTTTCGCAAGTCGGGCTTGCTTATGCGATAGGGTTTGCTTTTCATTTGCTCATCGTCAACCATCGGCAAAATGAAATTATTCGCAAGCAAAACAGTGTGCTGGAGCAATACCTCACCCAAATCGAGAGAGTGACTTTGCTGGAGGAGCGGGACCGCCTCTCCAAGGACCTGCATGATACGATGGGGCATTCCTATGTCTCGATCATCATGGGGCTGGAAACCTTACGTCAGGATATAGCGTCGCAGGAAGGGACGCAAAAGCTCGAATCCCTCTTGCAGCTTGCGCGAAAAGGCATGAAGGAAGTGAGAGGGTACTTGCATCAGATGGGGTCACCGCAAGAGACGCTTCCCTTGGGTCATTCGTTGAGGCAGCTTGCGGAGGAGTTTCAGACACATGCAAAGGTAAATGTGCGGTTTCGTGCGATCGGAGAAGAGTATCCTGTTGGTAAGCAGGTGAAAATGACGTTGTTTCGCTGCTTGCAGGAATCTTTGACGAATGCCGTACGCCACGGGCACGCTACGGACATCGTCGTTTCCTTGCATTTTGAGCAGCAACAGACGAGGCTGGAAGTACAGGATAACGGTCACGGGGTGGAAAATTGGGAGGACGGCTTCGGGATCACGACGATGAAAGAGAGAGCTGCTCATTTGCAAGGAAGAGTATCCGTATACTCAGAGCGGGGAGAAGGAACGCTCGTTACTTGTTTGGTGCCGAGGATGGTAGAGAGTGCCGACGAAATCATTCGTTTGTTTATCGTCGATGATCACTCGTTTATTCGGGAAAGCTTGCGCTCCATACTCGAGGGACAGCGGGACCTGCGAGTAGTCGGAGTAGCCGAGGATGGGGCGCAGGCTGTGGAGCTGTGCGAGGAGCTAGTACCAGACCTGGTGCTGATGGACTTGGAAATGCCGAATATGGACGGGATTACTGCCACAAAACGAATAAAGGAAAAATGGCCAGGTATTCGTGTCCTTGTACTGTCTACTTTTCAGGATACTGAAAAAGCCAAGGAAATCATGCGCAGTGGTGCAGACGGGTATCTCTTGAAATCGATTGAATCACGCGAGCTTGCGGAAACGATTCGCCTCGTCCATCGCGGTGGTACGATGATTGCACAGGACCTGTTTCATAAAATGCTGGATGCACAGCCAGTAAACGAACAGGAAGATTTGCTCGGTGCACCGAAACTAAGCGAAAAAGACGAGAATGCTTATGGTTTAACGAAACGGGAGCAGGAGATTTTGCAGATGCTTTCCCAAGGCATGCGCTATAAAACGATTGCTTCCAAGCTGTATTTGTCAGACGGGACCGTGCGTAACTATGCGTCTGCTCTGTATGACAAGCTCGGAGTGCGGAATCGGGATGACGCGGTACAAAAAGGGAAAAAGGAAGGACTTCTGTAACGTATGACAGCCAGGGAAAGTAGGCCCTGGCTTTTTTTCTTTTTTATTCTGACTAAAATAGCTTGTTTATTGTAAATATTTCTTGTTCTGTTAATATAAAGTTTAGCCCAGATTATGGTATACAGAAGACAGAGCAAGGAGATTGCGACAATGAAACGATTCATGGCAGCATTGCTAAGCGTTATGTTAATCCTAACGGCCCACCCTAATACGCTCCAAGCCAAAGGGGACGACACAACAACCGTATACGGAGAGCAATATACACGTATCGGGGAGGATTACCATATCCTGAACGATAATGTGCTACTCTCGAAAAAAGATGGAACTGTATGGACGTGGTACATCCACGACTATCCGCTTAGTTCTTCCGATCCCTTCTATAAAGCGAAGATGGTGCAAATTCCGGGCTTGCAGAATGTGAAGGAGATGACGGTAAGAAGGAAGACGGCCACCGGAAACCATGTTGGTAACTATGTGGCGCTCAAGAAAGACGGAACTGTGTGGTATTGGGACGCCGATCCTAGCGCCACCCTTGCAACTAGTCCTGCCAGTATTCCGCGACAGATCAAAGACTTGAAAAATGTAACATCACTAGACGCCCACTATAGCGGTTCCTACAAGGTCTTCTTCGTATTGAAATCAGATGGTTCTGTTTGGAGCTTGGGAAGTGAAGTAGGCACGACTAAGGGTGTCTCACCGATTCCAGTCCGAACAAAGCTGCTGGATGATGTCGCATCTATAGGAATGGCT
The DNA here is from genome assembly GCF_013284345.1 of Brevibacillus sp. MS2.2. Taxonomy (NCBI): domain Bacteria; kingdom Bacillati; phylum Bacillota; class Bacilli; order Caryophanales; family Paenibacillaceae; genus Brevibacillus; species Brevibacillus sp. MS2.2. Next base: position 82,161 of record NZ_JABSUZ010000016.1, on the reverse strand, counting down.
AGAGGCTTCGGCTTCGCTGTCAAAAAAGACGGTTCAGTATGGAGATGGAATGCAAATTTGTATCTTCCGAATAACCGCTCTAAAAACAAAAGTCCAGAGAAGATGAACGGATTTGATAATATCGTCAAGATAGAGCCAGGCATGTCTACCAGCTATGCCTATAAGAAGGATGGCAATGTCTTGTCTTGGTCAACAACTGACGCTAAAAAGTTTCCCTTGTATTTACATGCTGCAAAAGACGCGCGAACGATGGTTCATTTCAACTCCATTCGTGATCGGAAAATCGACGAAGCTTATGCCTTCCGAGAGGACGATCAGCTTTGGTCTGTGGAAAACAATAAAGTTTTCCCAGAGCTTACGGAAATCGCTTCTATCCACCATAGGGACTTTTCTTCCAAAGAAAGATTTTACTATGTATTAAAAAAGGACCAGACTTTGTGGGCATGGGCAGATGCAATTGCCTTACCGAAGCTGGTTGTTTTCACGGAAGAAACGGTAGCTCGTAATCGCCCTGGGACAGCAGCTAAACCGACTGGCGATCGTTCTGGGATAACAGACAAACCAACTAGCACTCGCCCTGGGACAGCAGCCCAGGCTGTGATACGAACTTCGCCGGAAATCAGTCTCTATCCGTATATCACGATGCTGCAACCTGGCGGAAAACAGTCAATTATGGTAAATAATTTGCTTCCCGGGGCAAAAATGACGTACACCATTGACGATCCGAGCATAGGAACCTTATCGAATGTGAATGGCACACAGGTCGTAAAAGCGAACAAACCCGGGCAGACCATTGTACGGGCTACTGCAAGCAGAGCAGGTTATCCGGACGTGACCGCTTACTTTTTGTTGTACGTCGTCGATAGCAACATGCTGTCCGAGACGTATTACACTGCCGTCCGATCTGTTCCTGTTGCTGACAGTCAGCGTCCGTTTATTGTGGAGGGACTGACCCAAGCAGGAGAGCTTGTTATTACAGCAGCAAGCAGCGAAAAGCCGGAGCTTGTTAATGGCCAATTCGTCATCACTCCCGAGTTGGTTGATCGCGTAGCTGACAATGCACGAAAGACTAAGACTGCGGTAGAACAGACGCTGTCGGATAACAAGATTGTTCTTGCGAGAGAGTTAGTCGTGAATGGGGAAATTTTGTCTTCGCCTGATCAAAATGGTTATACATTCAAGCTGGACAAGAATAGCTTCATTAATCGTAAGGATGTCGACTATCTTACCCTGCGTGCGGGGGATGCAAAGCTGGTGGTTAATTTTGCGACCGTAAATCAACTGTTCCATTCGTTCCCCGTTATCGTTATTCGCCTGGTAGAAAGCAGTAACGGCAAATATCATGTGCAATTTTTAGATGAACATGGCCAGGAGCTTTCGAACGTATCTAGCAACATCCGGCTCATTCTGCCTGCCAATCAGGCGGACGCGACCCATAATAGCGTGTTCTATACGAATGGGAAAATAACGCAGCCGATCGGAGGAAAGTTCAATCCGTACAATAACGGCATGGAAGCCGAAATAAACCGTTCTGGAACGTATTTCTTGGACGATAATACCAAAACGTTCCCTGATGTTGACAATCGGGATCCTGAGCTACAGCAAGCCGTACAGTTTCTGGGATCGAAAGGAATCGTAACCGGGAAAGAAGATGGCAGCTTTGAGCCCGATTCACCGCTTACCCGTGCAGAGTTTACGGCGATGCTTGTAAGAGCTTTTTACGCTTTGGACGAAACGGCGACGGAGAGCTTTTCAGACGTGAATCCGCCGCAATGGCATGTTCCCTTTATCGCTTCATCCGAAAAAAAGGATATCGTCAAAGGTTATCCAGATGGTACATTTAGGCCGGACCATACGATATCCCGGGAAGAAATGGCTGCGATCGGCGCGAGAGCATTGCATGAAAAGAAAAATTATTATTACCCTGCGAATACGGAGGACTATCTGAGTCAATTCACTGACCAACAAACGATTTCCGATTGGGCGAAACCAACGATGGCTTTGGCTGTGAAACAGCGTTTGATCGATATTCCTGCTGATAAACAGATTAGAGCTGGCGAGGCTGTTACTCGCGGGGAAGCTGCCCGCATGCTATATCGACTATATTTGCAGCTTTGATACTGTTAATAACGAGATAAACTTTCCAAAGCTCATTTCAACCTGACTATAGGGAGGAATGAGCTTTTTAAAATAATGGAGAACGGGAGAAGTGAGAGCATGGACTTTGATATTGAAGAGATCCGCGATTATTATGACTCTGAATTACAGGCCTACGATTACATTAAAATAGTCAGTCTGGGCATAAGCCATAATAATGCTGACTTTATGATTAGTATTGGAGTACCGGCGGAATTTGATGACTTCGTATTCTTTATGTGTTGAATAAAAGTTTGGAAACATTTTTCTTGTTTCATCTAATTAAGAACGAAGTGGCAATGAAGATGAGAGAACAAGGTGAATTTACTTCATAATAAATATGCGTGTGAGCTGCGTAGGCTATTTGAACAAATCGATCCTGCACCAATGAAGGATGCTGAAAGTTACTGGTCACATCTGGTAGAAGATTATGAAACTGGGTTATGAAACAGTGCGAATGGTCTAGGGTGATTTCATAGAAACTAGTTTGACAGCCATTTACATATAGTTGTATATTAAACTACCAAATGTACCCCCTATATACATAAACAATTCTTCTATCAAAACTCCACGAGGAGGAATGACACGATGGAAATGTCTATCACAAGAGGACTCTCAGAATTAAAATTACTCGATAAAAGAATTCAAAAAGGCATCAATGAAACGACTTTTATGACTTCGGCAATTGGGCATAAACCAGTGTCTGGCTATACATCCACTGAGCTATATGAGGAAACGACAGAGCGCAACTACCAATCAGTCGTTGATTTAATAAAAAGAAGACAAAAAATTAAGTCCCTGATCGTCGAGTCCAACGCAAAGACGATGGTAACGATTAGCGGCAAGAGCATGACAGTCGCCGAAGCAATCGAGCGAAAAACGTCCATTCAATATGAGAAATCACTGCTGGAAAAAATGAGAAGAGATTACAACCACGCTGTTACGCAGGTAGAATCAAAAAATGAAGAAGTACAGATGCGATTAGAAAAGCTGCTCGAAGCGAACTTTGGCAAAGACTCCAAGGTGAAGGATACGGAAATGGAGGCAATCTCCAAACCGTTTAAAGAGCAAAATGAAGCGAAGCTCGTAGATCCATTGAAATTGAAAGAGAAAATGGATACGCTTAGTAAAGAAATTGACGAGTTTGAGTGTGAAGTCGATTTTATTTTAAGCGAATCCAATACGATTACCAAAATTAATCTTGTGGATTAATAGTGTGATTTGCTAATCATTTGAATAGCTGATAAACGAGAGTCCCTTGCCTAGTGGGTTAACCAGGCCATCCTAAAACTATTTGGTAAATATGAGGATGAAAGCTCAAAGATGAGAGCTCAGCTTTCAAATCTTACGTATCAAAGCTCTTTAGGCTCAAAGCTCAGAACTTAGGCTTTAAGACTCGATGAAATCTTGGGGCATTGGTCCATAAAAGTACACTCTCTGGACTTTTCAGCAACCACCAAGCTAAATGGTTAGCAATTAGCACTCATACAAAGTAGAGATAGGTTGAAGAAATAATTTTCAACGTACCTCTACTTTTTTTATTTGATGAAAAGCCAATAGGTGATAGGATTCAGGTATAATATGACAAGGAAAGAAATGGTTAGGGAGTGTGGCAATGGAATTTGAATTTCACATTACACTTAATGATATGAGTTTGGATGAAAAAGAAGCGTTTATCGATATTTGCAAGGCGGAACAAGTGAAACCGGTCATGATCGTCTTGTATCAGGGAAATTACATCAATCAACCGATGATAACAGGAGTAATCCAACGCCCAGATTTTCATGAAGCCAATAAAGAGATGGAAAAGATTGCGGCTACGTTTCAAAACAACGGTTTTAGCATCGTCCGAAAAAAAGTAGAGATTTCTCCAAAGGAAGAAAAGTTCTTTTACCAGCCCATCCTAAAAAACTCGAAGCCTTACTTCGAATGGCATGGCAAAGTAGCGGTCGATGATGTCGCCGCATTACGAAATTTATGTGAAGGTCATGGCGGGCATATTTCGAGAAACTCTTTGAATGCGAATGGAAAAGTGAGATTTATTACCGTCCGAGAATATGAGAGTCCAAAACAGTTTTACGATCGAGTAGAAATGATACATATCATTTTGCAAGCAAATCAGATCGAGCTAATCAAAGAACAATATGAACTATGTATTTATGACAGCCGCGAAGAACTGGACAGCGGCTGGATTTCCTAATTTGTAGAGGGGGCTCATGATGATTACGTATGAGGATGTAGCAGAGTTGGAATATGAGGCGAGAGAGCTCGTTGTTTTGGAAGCACTATTGAGAAGAATTGCTCTAGTGAATATGCCCTTTGTATTAAAAGGTAGCCTTCTAACCAGACAATATTTGGACAACCGAGAGATTCGGGACGCGGATGATATCGACTTATTGTATGCGGGGAAAATCAGGGACGTCGAACATGCACATGAAGTATTTACACAATGGATGATCCAAGTAACGGAAATGGATCTAAACGACGGCGTGGTGTTTAGAAGTTTTCGAAAAAATGCCTTTTGGAGATATATCGATTACGCAATGGCAGATGATTTTCCGACAATCAATACGGATATTGCCTATTATTTCACAGGTCAAACAAGGGAAGCGAATGACTATAACGAGCTGAATCTGGATATTTCGTTTAACTTGGAAATGGATGCAGACCCGGTTCCGCTAGAGTACCAACCTGTCTTTGGGGAAAGCTTTTTGGTTCCGTACACGGTACCTCTGTCCATCCAGGTTGCTTGGAAGCTGCATCAAACGATTGTCAGACCGAGGTTTAAAGACTTGTACGATTTGAAATTTTTACTCTCTCACCCGTCCTTTGACAACGATGCGCTCAAGGAAACATTACAGGCGCTCGTGAACGAATGCAGTATCGATCCGTCTATTAAAAAGGCGGATATGAAAAAGGTGCTGGTTGATGATTTACATCACATATACGATTCATTATCCTACGATTACGACTTGAGAAAATATGCGGGCAGCATGGATCGTGGCCTCTATTTTACGCAGTTTGTCAGTGATTTGCGTAAAAAGATGGATTTTGCCGGGATTAATGGGTATGCGTTTGAAAGTTTGCCGAGCCCGACACCGAAAAAATGATAACAGCATAGTAAGTGAAGTAGGCTTGTTCCGTCTGTCGTGGTAGACGGAATGAGCTTTTTTTATAACATTCACCATCATCATTCATGAATAATACCCTACATTAACCCAATTTCTTTCGAACACAGGTGTCTTACGAGTCAATGGGATGATCCAAACTGTACATGTAGGGGAGTAGCGAATGAGCGAAAGCAAACAAAAAGATGGGAAGATCATTTTTGATTACATTGTTGTAGGCACTGGTCCAGCAGGTTCTGTTATTGCAAAGAAACTAACGGACGATAAAAAAACATCCGTCCTCGTATTAGAAGCAGGAGAAAATAATGATAGGGACACGCCAATTAGCAACTCAACGTTTGCCTTAGAACTGGAGGAGCTGTATCTTCCTCAATATTTTTGGCAAGGAGAAGGAGTACCTCAGGAAAAAGTAAATGAACGAAGTTTTGAATGGACGACGGGGCGATTATTGGGTGGAGGCACTTCTATTAACACACAGCAGTATGTAAGACCTACGACAGCAGTTTTTCAACAATGGGAGAAGCTGCTGGGACCTCTTTGGTCACCAAAGAATGCAACTCGCAGATTCCGAACAATGGAAAATTACAATGGAAAAACAAACAATAAAGAGGTTCATGGTTATAAGGGATTGATCGACATTCGGCAAGCACCTGAAAATCCAACACCCATGTCCAAAAAGTTAGTGTCGGCCATTGAGAAAGCAACGGGATTTCGAAAAATTCTCGATTACAATGACCCGAAAACTCCCCTTGGACCCTTTACCCGTTGGCAATTATTTCAGCAGCCCAATGGACGGCGTGAAAGTGCCTCCACCGCTTTTCTATCATCAGATATCATGACTACTGCTGGTCAAGGAGTCAATGGTCGAAAGCTGCAAGTTTTCTTTAAATCAACAGCTCTTCGGGTATTATTTAAAAATAAGCGAGCAATTGGCGTAGAATTTCTCAAAGAGGGTAAACGCGTGAGAGCCTACTCACGGAAAAAAGTAATCATCTCAGCAGGCATCAATAGCTCTCAGCTTTTAATGCTTTCCGGAATCGGTCCCGCCAAAATGCTTAAGGACGCAGGAATCCCTGTTGTTTTCGCCAACCCCCACGTAGGCAAAGGCCTTAGAAACCACACGCTCAACTTTGCTGAGTTTAGTGCCAATCCGAAAGATAACCCATTGCCTGATGATGATCCCAATGCGCTTTTTACAGGTGGGGCCTTCTTGCCAGATCCCACCCCAGGCTCAAACAAAGCTCGTCGTGCAGTCCAACTAATTGGAATCGGCTCAAAAGGGAAACTGATAATAGCTATCCTTTTCCTAAAACCAAAAAGCCGTGGTTCCATAAAAATACAAAGCAATGATCCGTTGAAAATTGTGCTGGCTGATGAAGGATATCTCCATAATCCCGCAGATCTTGAAGCCGTTAAAAACTGTTACAAGGTATATATCAAGAAGATTGCCGCACAATTAACCGCGATCGATCGATCATACCGGCTTATTTCTCCAACGCTAGACATCATCAATAATAATCGCAAGCTTGAAGAGTTCATCAAAAATAATTTTGACCATAATCATCATGAACAAGGTGCGCTTCGCATGGCGCCTCTTAGCAAGGCGGGAGTGGTGGATAGCTATGGTCAAGTCCACGGAGTAAAAGACTTAATTGTTGCTGATGATTCGATTATTCCATTTACGGTGGATGGCAACACGTCTGCACCAGCCTACCTTATTGGAAATACAATTGCACAGCAGCTCTTGAAACAAAACTCGCGACATAATAAGAAAAGGTAAAAGTAGTAATGAAAATGGTAATATCCCGTGAATCCGCAATTGTACGGAAATTCAAGGGATACTGTTTGAAGCTGAGCGGCAGCCTAGGACGATATTACCACGTCATACTGCCGCCGTTTTCTGTTATCAATACCAATGATTAGCCCAAAAAAGCAATAGAACGCTTCACTTTCCTGGCGAATGCAATGGGATTATCAATCGACTCCCAATGAATATACATAAGACGCGGGTTGTCAAAGAGCCAGTGATTATGGACTGCTGTTACCTTTATCCCGTTTTTACGAAGGTTTGACAGCAAACGGTTTACTTGGTTTTGGAAGAGAGCCGTTTCCCCTAAACATAGTGCACGTCCCGAACTGTTCAAGGATTCGAATGAGAACAATTGATAGCGGACCAATGGGGATGTCGTTTTTCTGCCTAATATGGACGCATTGAATATTCTATTTCTGGAGACGAAACAAACGGGACCTCTTGTAATTTCATGCTCTGTTCCACCTAAAATGGCTGAAAATCGGTTACACAGTCTTCTAAACTGGGGACTTGCCTTTGCTTTTGCCTTTACTTTGCCCATATCCGTCATCCTTTCGATTATGATGAAATGAAAACTTCATGGCTCCACCATGTTATCCCAGGAATGCGATGGACTCTTTGGTTTTCCTGGCGAATACGATAGGATTCTCTATCGCTTCCCAATGCATATACATTAAGCGCGGGTTTTCTTTTAGCCAGTGGTTGTGAAGTGCCGTCACTTTAATCCCACGTTTGCGGAGATTCGACATCAAACGGTTCACCTGATTTTGGTGAACGGCAGTCTCGCCCAAACAAAGGGCACGACCCGACTTATCAAGGGATTCAAACGAAAACATTTGAGCGCGAACTAAAGGGGAAAGCGTTCGTCTTCCCAAGATTGTTTCTCGAAGATTTGCAAGCCGCATGACAAAACAAACCGGCCCATTTTCAACTTCCGACTCGCCCCCTAATATTCTTCCAAATCGGTCACAGAGCCTTTTAAATTGGGGGCTAACCTTCGTTTTCGCTTTATGCGCCATAGTAATCCTCCTTTTGTCAATCTAGAAATATCTTATGAATGACAGTAAAAAGGGAAATGAGTAAATAGTGGTTTTTTCACATGAAAAAGACACAGATTTCACTCTAGTTTAGTAGCGTTAGATGCGCTCTGTTTCGTCCGGCCCGTAGAAAAGATGGACTGACGTGAAAAGAATAGGAACGCCCGATTCACCACATACTACAAACGCTATATCTATACCATGAGAGGTGGAGCGTCCGGATGAGTATGACAATGAGTCGGCCCGTGACCGACGTACTTAATAAACAGGTTGCCAACTGGTCTGTGCTGTATATGAAGCTGCATCATTATCACTGGTTTGTCAAAGGCCCGAATTTTTTTACCCTGCATGAAAAATTTGAGGAGCTATACAACGAGGCAGCCAAAAATGTAGATGAGCTGGCAGAGCGGCTGTTAACGGTTGGAGGTAAGCCTGTTTCGACGTTAAAGGCCTGTATGGAGCAGGCTTCTATTAAGGAAGCGACAGGTGGAGAATCTGCGGATCAGATGGTAGAGGCAGTCGTGAGCGATTTTACACTCCTGATCAAAGAGCTCAAAGAAGGGATTACAGCCGCGGAAGCAGGGGACGATGAAGCGACTGGCGATATGTTCTTGGGGATCATGGACAGCTTGCAAAAGCATGTGTGGATGCTGCAAGCTCACTTGGGAAAATAACGAGAAATTCTTTTGCAAGCAAAGCTGATGCCATGGGGTGTCGGCTTTTTTCCTATGTACTCATGAAGGCAAAGTGCAGAGCTGGTCTGATTTGGGGCAACGCCCTTGTTCCCAAGAAAGACATGCTGGTGTAAACTAACCTTGTGTGAAATAAAGAAAGCACTTTCATGATGGAAAGGATGTACATTCCCATGGCATCACCCTATGCTACATTTAATCGCGAGCAGTGGAGTGCTCTGCGGGCTTCCACGCCGTTGACCATATCTGATAACGAGCTTTCCCTTTTGCAGGGCTTGAACGAGAAAATGTCCATGACCGAAGTCTCTGACATTTACCTCCCGTTGTCCCGTCTGCTGAATTTGTATGTCGGAGGCACGCAGGAGCTGTACCAGGCAACTCACACTTTTTTAGGGAACCAGGATGGCAAGGTTCCATTCATTATCGGAATCGCAGGTAGTGTGGCTGTAGGCAAAAGCACAACGGCTCGCATTTTGCAGACGCTGTTGTCCCGCTGGCCGAATCATCCGAAGGTCGATTTGGTAACGACAGATGGATTCCTGTATCCGAACAAGGTTCTAGAAGACAGAGGAATCATGAAGCGCAAGGGATTCCCCGAGAGCTATGACTTGCGCCGTTTTATCAATTTTTTATCCGATGTAAAATCGGGCTTGCCTGAAGTGAAAGCGCCAGTTTATTCCCATCTTGTGTATGACATCGTACCAGATGAATGGCAGACCGTCAGACAGCCTGACATTTTGATTGTCGAAGGCTTGAATGTGCTGCAACCACCTAGAGGTGACGACAATGATGCTCGTATTTCCGAGGTGATTGTTTCCGATTTCTTTGACTTCACGATCTACGTGCATGCGGAAGAGAAGCACATCCTGCAATGGTATGTAGAGCGGTTCAAGCTGCTGCGCCAGACCGCGTTCTCCGATCCATCCTCGTATTTCAAGCGATATGCGAGTCTGTCTGACGAGGAGGCGACTGAGGTAGCCACGGGTATCTGGACGGAGATCAACGGAGCTAACCTGCGCCAAAACATATTGCCGACGCGTGTTCGCGCACAATTGATTTTGGACAAAGGGCAGGATCATATGATACAAAGCGTGAAGCTGCGCAAGCTGTAGATAAAAAGGTGGGGGACGGTTGTCATGAAAGTGATTAGTGCCTGTTTGATCGGCTGTGAATGCCGTTACGATCAGAAGTCATGCTTGGACCAAGAGCTGGAGCAATTGCTCCGGGAAGGAAAGGCTATCCCCGTCTGTCCTGAACAGCTGGGAGGTTTGCCAACACCACGACCGCCAGCAGAAATCATCGGGGGGACGGGAGAAGATGTTTTGGATGGCAAAGCACGCATCATAGACAACACAGGCCAAGACGTCACCGAAGAATTTTTGATGGGGGCGAACCAAGCGCTGAAGCTGGCGAAAACGGTTGGAGCCACATCTGCCATTTTAAAAGAAAACAGCCCGTCCTGTGGAAGCTCCTTTGTTTACGATGGCAGCTTTTCCGGGAAAAAAGTGCCGGGTGTCGGGCTGACGGCGGCGCTGTTTCGCAGAAACGGGATTGAGGTAACATCTGAGTCTATAGTATCCAAGGAATAACAAGGGGGGACGCGATGGATAGCGTCCCTCTTTTTACAACTCCTTCAACAACCTCTCCAGCTTCTTCTGTTGATCCTTCCGTTTCTTTTTCGCGATCCGGTCTTCTTCTTGCAGGGCCTTGACAAGAGAGAAGCACATCAGGACCATGATGACGGTAAAAGGCAGCGCTGCCACAATGGAGGCTGTCTGTAGGCCTTCTAAGCCGCCGCTTAACAAGAGAACGATTGCGATTGCGGATTGGAGGATGCCCCACGTGATTTTTACCCGATTTGACGGGTCCAGATTGCCATCAGAAGACAGCATGCCAAGCACGAAAATAGCTGAATCTGCCGATGTGATAAAAAACGTGATGATCAACAGAATCGCAACGACAGCGAGAATGTACCCCATGGGCAACTGCTCCAGTGCGAGGAACAATGCAGTCGAGATGTCACGTTGCACCGCTGCCCCTATAGCCGCTTGATCAAAAATCTCGAGGTGAAGCGCTGTCCCGCCAAACACCGAAAACCAAATAAAGCTCAACAAACTCGGTACGAGCATCACGCAAATGACGAATTCCTTGATCGTGCGACCTTTGGAGACGCGTGCGATAAACATGCCGACGAACGGCGCCCAGGCAATCCACCACGACCAGTAAAACAGTGTCCAGTTAGCTACCCATGTGCCTTGTGTAAACGGGGTCAGCCGCAAGCTCATCGAGATGAGATTGTTCAAATAACTCCCCAGTGTACTGGTGAAGGCGTCAAATATAAACGAGGTTGGTCCCAATGTGAGCGTCAGCAGGAGGAGCAACAAGGCCAAAACCAGATTCGTATTGCTCAAATACTTGATTCCCCGATCCAGTCCAGTCGTAGCCGAGAGTAAAAATAGGACCGTAATAATGGAAATGATCACGATTTGCACGGTGGTGTTGGTCGGCAATCCAAAGAGGTGAGACAAGCCTCCGTTTATTTGTAGAGTTCCAAGACCAAGTGAGGTTGCGACACCGAATGCCGTGGCGATGACAGCTAGAATATCAATCCCTTTTCCAAGCGGTCCGTGTATGCGTTCACCGAGCAGCGGGCCAAAGGTGGAGGAGATCAAGCCCTTTGTTCCTTTGCGAAATTGAAAATACGCGAGAGCGAGAGCGATGAGAGCGTAGATCCCCCAAGGATGTAGACCCCAGTGAAAAAATGCATACCGCAGAGCAGTTTGTGCGGCTTCGGTCGTTTGTCCAGTCACGCCTGCTGGCGGAGAGAAGTAATGAGAGACGGGCTCCGCCACTCCCCAAAAGACAAGACCAATCCCCATCCCGGCAGAAAACAACATAGCAAACCAGGTAGGCAGTGAATACTCCGGCTCGTCATCGTCGCTCCCCAAGGGGATTTGTCCGTATCTGCTAAAGGCAAGGAAGATGCAGAAGATCAGAAAACCGAAAGTTACGATTAAATAAAACCAGCCAAAATTCGTCGTGGTCACTTTTAGTACTTGGGAAGCCGCTGAGGCGAAAAGCTCAGGAGAAATCGCGCCGAACAGCACAATGACAAATACAATGACCAAGGATATCAGGAAAGTCATCTCTATCCTCCCGGGAATCTACAAGAAATGGTAATAGTTTATCATCCCGCGGGATTTCCAAGATTATTCCGGATGTGACCGCCCTTAAATGGAGTTACGATGAAAACGTCTCGATAAACCGATTCGCTGCTTTGGACAGATGACGTCCAGACTGCCAAACGACAGCAGCGGAAGAATAAATGGAAGTCCCGGAGAGTCGAATCCCGCGAATTTGTTCGCTCTGATGAGTCTCCCATGCCGAGATGGGGACGATAGAAGAACCGACCGAGGAGGCGACCATGCTGACAATGAGAGAGATGTCCGGGCACTCGCAGATGACGTGCGGTTCCACACCTAGACGGGAGAATTCCTTGATAATCAAGTCGTAGATGCCCAATCCTGGCGTGCTCGGCATGATGAGCGGAAGCTCCGCGATCTCGCGCATTTCGATTTCCTTGCGATCGGCATAGGGGGAGGTGGCAGGAACGATGAGCACAAAATCCTCTTCCTCCAACGGAATCATGGTGCAGTTGTTCAACGAGTGGGGAAGGCGTACGATAGCGACTTCTATGGTTCTGCGCTCCAGCCACTGATTGAGGAGCTGCGTATCGCCTTTCCAGATTTTATACGTAATGAGCGGATACTTTTGCTGAAACACACGAATTTGTTCTGGCAGGCGATAGGCCGACAGTGCACTGACACCGATGGACAGCGTCCCACGAATGCCTTCGCCTGTTTCTTTGACCTCGGAGAGAGCTTCCTCCATTTGATGAACGATATTGAGTGCCTGTTTATAGAGAGTGACGCCTGCTTCCGTCAGGACCATTTGTTTTCCGGAGCGCTCAATGAGCATGATCCCGAGCTCCTCCTCCATTTGCTTCAGTTGCTGACTCAACGGCGGCTGAGCCATGTTCAGCCTTTTAGCCGCCCCCGTTATTTGACCTTCCTCTGCTATGGCGATAAAGTAACGCAGTTGCCGAATATCCACACACAATGCCTTCTTTCCTTACGAGAATAGTTCCATATGAAAACGATATGAAAATTAGATTATATGGATATTTTTCATATTGATGAAGCTATGATAGCATGTTTCCTGTGAATCTTCACTTCATGGAAAAGACATAAAAGAAAGAAGGGAAATCCGTGCGTACGTGGATGGAAAAGCTATTTCACTTGCGCGCTTACGACACGACGTTTCAAAGGGAACTCATCGCCGGATTTATTGGCTTTGTCACCATTGTCTACATTGTTGCCGTAAACGCTTCGATTTTAAATGATGCTGGAATACCGATGGAAGCAGGCATTCTGGCGACTGTATTGACGGCATTTATCGGGTCACTTCTTATGGCCTTTTGGGCAAATGCTCCGATTATTCTGGTTCCCGGCATGGGGATCAACGCCCTGTTTACGTTCACGTTATGCCAATCGATGGGCCTCACTTGGCAGGAAGCGTTGGCTGCTGTTTTTGTTTCGGGTCTGATCTTTACTGTGATTGCCTTTACCAAGGCCGCGACGATATTGTCCAATGCGATTCCCGCTTCGCTAAAAGAAGCGATTACCGTAGGGATTGGGTTGTTCTTGACCTTCATCGGTCTGCAAAAGGGCGGGTTGATCGTCATGAATCCGTCTACATTTGTCGCGCTGGGTGACTTGTCCAGCCCGCATGTGATCGTCACGCTGATTACTTTGATTGTTACGTTGATTTTGTTTGTTCGCAATGTGCCGGGCAACTTCTTGATCGGAATTGCGATTGGTACAGGACTTGGCTTTTTGTTCGGGATTGTCGAGCCAGGAGGGGGAGGAACGTTTTCGTTCGCGGATTACGGAAGTGTTTTTGCGGGTCTTTCCTTTTCTGCCATTTGGGCGTTGCCATTTTGGATCGCGACCTTCTCATTGGCGATGGTCATCGTCTTTGAAAATATTGGCTTGATTCATGGACATACCTCGATGCTTGGACAGCCGCAGAAGTTCGGCCGCTCGCTGCAAGCGAACGCGTTGTCGGCTGCCATTTCTGGCATTTTGGGAACGAGTCCGACAGTTTCAACGGTGGAGACCGCGGCAGGAATCGCAGCAGGAGGACGGACGGGATTGACCGCACTTGTAACAGGCACCTTGTTCCTGCTCTCGCTCGGTTTGCTTCCTGTCATCAAAATGATTCCGGATGGAGCCATTGCTCCGGTGCTTATCATCATTGGCGCACTGATGCTGCAAAACGTACAGAATATCAATCTGAAGGACTTCTCGGAAGGCTTCCCGGCCTTTTTGATCATCGCGATTATCCCGCTGTCCTACAGCATTGTAGATGGAATTGCGTTTGGATTCGTGGCGTATCCGCTCATGAAGCTGGCATTGGGCAAACGTCGCGAAGTGCCTGCGCTGATGTACGTCATCGCGGGATTGTTCTTGCTGAATCTGATGCTGCCGATTTTCGCATAACGAGTAGTCTTCCCTCGGCTTGGGTCGGGGGTTTTTTGTTCTGTTCTCTAGAAAGTGGCGCAAGGATTGTGAAATAATGGATGGAAAGTCGAAGGACAGGAGGCTTTTCCATGATCCATGAGATGACGTTTCAATTGCGTACTTCAAATTTCGCCAAAGGACAAGCCTGGTACCAGAGCTTCCTACAGAGAGAGCCGGATTTTGTTCCGCATGAAGGTTTTGCTGAATGGGAAGTCTTGCCTGGGTGTTGGTTGCAGTTGGCAGAGGGGACACCAGCGGAAGGAAGCGGTCCCGTGCGTTTTGCTGTGGTCGATATCGAGATGGAAAGAGAAAGACTGATCCACGAGCTGCAAATCGAGCGGTTTGAGATTTTTCAACGGGAAGAGGTCCCGGTCAAGTGGGGGACGTTTGCCGATCCATGGGGGAATCGTCTGGGGTTGTTCGAGTACCTGGATGCGGTTGAAAAAGAGGAGAAGCAAAAAAGACTTGCAAAGCTGTAGTCGGAAAACCTCAATAACAACGAAAAAAGTCCCTTTGCCAATGAGAGTGGCAAAGGGATTATTTGTGGAGAGATGCTTAAGAATTATCGATTTACCAGCGTAAACGCTTGTTTTACTTGGTCAAGAGACATCATCAGAGGGATGAATTTCTTTCCTTCTTTGCTTGCTGGATCAAATACCGAGTCTTGAGGCAAGCTTGCTACATATACCGTGTTGGTTGCTTGGTTACGTGCAATTTCAGTGCCGACTGGCGGCTCGTCCGGGTTGTTCAGTTTTTTCCAGTCATTCAGATCAAACGCAGTGATAACCACAACAGGTGTACGATCTTCCGCTTTGTCAGCATTGAAGATGAAGCGGGTTACACTCTTAGCTTCTGGCAAGTATTCGTCTGCATTTGGTCCGGTTTTTTCCTCAACAAGGATGTTGCCGTTCCAAGATTTTGGACCTTTAAAAGCAAAGGCAGAGTCTTGGCTTTTGAACGTATCATGATAGACTTCGAGTGGTTTTACGGCTGGTTCGAAGTTGGCACTCATCAATTCCCATTTGGTTTGGTTCCACTTCCATTTGGATTTGAGGTAGCCGCGAACATCTGCATTGTAATCACCAGTCAGACGCTCTGTGCCTTCCAGTACGTAGAGACCATTTTTGTTTAGATCGATTGGCTTCAGTTCCACGAAGTCCGCTCCGACTACACCTGCTTTGTTTTTATCCAGACCTGGCAGGCTGAGCTCTTTCGCTTTTCCATCCTTGATGGTGTAGATGTGATTGGTTGTGTAGCCACCGCTTCCGCCAGTGCTTGCAGTAACCATGATCTCGCCTTTTTTATCGTAAGTGAAATCTTGAACGGAGAGCTTCGGCTCGTAGCCGTCGTCCTTCACGTCGATGTTAAAAGATTTCTTCGTTTTGCCATCTGTTACTTTGATAGTGAGATCCTTAACGTATGGGCTGTTTTTCTCTTTTTTCCCGTACAGAACGACTGTGTCTGCGGCCTTGTCACCCGTTACGTCTGCTGTTTTTTTCGTAATCTCTTGCAAGCCTTTTGTTGTAGCAGTTGTGTTGCTTGCATCTGCTGTAATGGCATACCCACCAGTGAAAAGTACGGAAGTAAGTACTGTTCCTGTTACGAGTTTGTTCAAGTGTTTCATGTGTTTCATGTGATGAATCTCCTCCCCAGTCTTGTTGACTGATCATGATGAAATGTGTAGTGTGCTGTATTTTGTGCTTGTCCTTGCTACACGTTCATTATGTACGATAGGGTGGATGCGTTGGTTACAGACTGTCGACATAAAACCTACAAATCGGTAACAGGTAAATGTTAGTGTGCGAGGAGGTTGCTCGCTTCTTTTAGTAGTGCCTCGCTGCTTTGCTCCAACAGCATCGGGTAGAGACGTGTTTTGTCCGGAGCTAACGCGAGGAGCTGATCATATACCGCAGCGGAGGCATAGAGCAGGTCAGAATCGTGAATAATCTGCTGCAAGGAGCGTTCATCAGCGAATCCCGCGGTCATATGTTGAATCTGTTCGATACCTGCCTCTTGTACACGGCCCGCCATCCATTCCCCGCCCTTTTTTCCGAGACAAACAAACCCAACTGTACGGCCTGCCTCCAAGCGAGCGATCTCCAGAAGCGTGCTCGTCTGGGCATTTGCTCCAATAATGAGAACTGATTTATGATAACGAGCAGCTAATTCTTTTACTTCCTCTGCATGGTTGACGGTGGTGACAATTTGGTCGGCATCTTGTAAGGCAGGGAGGACATCTGAATGGTTTTCAAGATAGGCAACCTGAATGGGCTGACCGATGATCTCTTCTATTTTCCTACGATAAAAAGGATGATCATGCTCGTGACATTCCACCAAGAGCCATCGAGCTTCTTTTTTGGAGCGGGAAAGAAACAAATGTCCGTAAGCAATCGAAGCAAGCATAAGCTCATCCAGCGAAAACGGAAGCTGCTGTGCCTCGGTCATGATTGTTTTGGCGTGATCATAAAGCGATTGCTGACGCATGCGAAAGGCAGTAATCGCAGGTTGGTCTGCGATAGAAGTACCGCGACCCTTTTGCATATGGACGAGCCCTTCATCCCGTAGCTGTGTGTATACAGCATTAATGGTGTTGCGGTTGACTTGCAACTGATCGGCTAATTGGGCAGCAGGTGGAAGCATTTCCCCCGGTTGAAGGTGGCCTAGGCCAATGAGAAGCTTCAATTGTTCTTTGATTTGCACATGGATCGGGATTGGAAAGTCCGCATTTAGCCGCACAAGTGATTGAGTCATGGATATTCGCCTCACAGTTTGGTGTTTGTATTCATTTTACTAAATATCTAGGTAACTAGCTATTATTTGTGTTTTTGTAAGATACCTTACAGAACAAGAAAGGGCCACTTGCTACGATGTGAGTAGGAGGTGGCTGTGATGAGTGGTGGATGGAGCATAAAAGAATTTGTAGGTAAAATGAAGGGGAGAAGCAGAACGCCCTTGAAAATATCTGGCTCGGTTGCTTTGATTGGGGGCCTTGGCGGATTAGTGACGATAGGGGTACTGGGCATGCTGACGGAATTAACTACCGCTGTCTGGTTGATGGCTTCCTTTGGGGCCAGTTGTGTGCTTGCTTTTGTGGCCTGGGATTCGCCGTTATCTCAGCCTCGCAATATTATCGGGGGGCATTTTTTCACCAGCTTGGTTGGCGTGCTGCTCTATCAAATAGGCGGATCGCAGCTGTGGGTCGTAGCAGTTAGTGTCGGTCTTGCGATTGTCGCCATGCATGTGACGAAAACGACGCATCCTCCTGCGGGTGCCAATCCGATCGTCATTGTCATGGATGGCAAGGGGTGGGAGTTTTTATTGTCTCCGGTACTCATAGGGGCAGTAGTGGTGGTGCTGATTGCTCTGTTCGTCAATAACATGCATAAGAAACGTGCGTATCCTGTGTTTTGGGTATAGCAGTATCACGGTAAAGAATGGCCGCCTTTTAGTAGGTGGTCATTTTTTCATGTGGAAGGAAGAGGGGAGGGTAATTGAC
Source organism: Brevibacillus sp. MS2.2 (assembly GCF_013284345.1). NCBI lineage: Bacteria > Bacillati > Bacillota > Bacilli > Caryophanales > Paenibacillaceae > Brevibacillus > Brevibacillus sp. MS2.2. The sequence goes on along the minus strand of NZ_JABSUZ010000016.1, from coordinate 64,280 downwards.
AAATGAATTTAAATGCATAAAAGTATAGGTAACTAGGTATTTAAAATAACGAGGGATGTATCATGAGTGAGCCGATCAAGCATGAGGGAATGGGGGAGCAAATCGTTCTTGCCAAGAAAACGGTGTTTCAGACACCGGCTGACACGCGAATGGGCATTTTCTTCATTCAAAAGGGACTCCTGCGTTTCTCTCGGCTGAACGAGGATGGAAAATCCTTTACTGTGGGATTGCTGGGACCTGGAGCTGTATTTGGCGAGATTGAGGAAATGGTGCTAGGGTCACGCGCTGTCTACATTGAAGCGATGCAAAAAACGACCCTTACTCATTGGAGTGCGACTCGGATGGTAGAAATGCTGCAAGCATGTCCACCAGACTTGAAAGAAATGATGTTCCAGTTGTCCAAACGATTGGGCGAACAAGAGGAGCGGATGGAAAAGCTCGCTTTGGAATCGGTTAGGGATCGCGTACTCCATCTGTTGGTTCAGTTGTGTCAGCGATTTGGAAAAGTAGAAGAGCCATTTTGGAAATTGACCGTATCTCTCTCCCATCAGGAAATTGCCAATATGGTGGGGGCGACCAGAGAAACCGTTTCATTAGCTTTAGCCAGTTTGGTCGATGAGGGAATGGTGTTGGTGTCCCGCATGTCGATTGCTGTGCATGCATCGAGAATGGTTGATAAAATAAAAGAATGCAAGTAAAATGATTGAATGCTCAAAACGGGCCGCGGTTCGTAAACTCCCGCGTTATCAAAACTAGGAGGAAATCATATGTTTAATTTTTGGATCGGAGTTCTTTTTGCTCTGGTGAACTTCGGGTTGTTCCTGCTCTGCTACCGATTATTCGGCAGAATGGGACTGTACGCGTGGATCGGGATGGCTACCGTACTGGCCAACATTCAGGTGGTCAAAACAATCGAGATGTTCGGTTTGGTCATGACGCTCGGCAATACGATCTATGCTTCTATTTATTTGGTAAGCGATCTATTGAATGAGAAGTATGGGGAAAGAGAAGCGAAAAAAGCCGTGTGGTTCGGCTTCTTTACCTTAATTGCGGCAACGATCATCATGCAGCTCGTATTGGTGTTTGAACCACAGGAAACAGATATCGCCCAAGGTTCCTTAGAGACGATTTTTGGCTTGATGCCAAGAGTGGCATTGGGTAGCTTGTGTGCGTATTTTGTCAGCCAATTTGTCGACGTGAAAATCTATTCGTGGTTGAAGAAAAAATGCCCAGGCCCAAATCAGCTCTGGATTCGGAATAATGGAAGCACGCTCTTCAGTCAACTGCTCGACTCCGTTACCTTTTGTACGATTGCCTTTTTGGGAGAATTCCCGATGGACGTATGGTGGCAAATCCTGTTGACTACCTACCTGATCAAGTTTATCGTATCGGCAGCTTCGACGCCGGTTCTTTATATTGCACGCAGTATGAAAGTAGACGAAAGCTAATTGACAAAAACAGAGAAAAACCGCCAAGAACGATGGAGCTTGGCGGTTTTTGTTTTTACAAGTTTAGAAGGATTATACAAACTTTACATCAAATTTACATAAGGTTCAGGTTATACGTTTACCATCTTATAGTAGTTACTTCCGAATGATGTGAGGAGGAATGATGCAAGAATGTTGAAAAAAAGAGGGAATACTTCCCGATGGCCGAAGCTGGCGTTAATAGCCGCGGTCATGATGGGAACTGTTTTACCGACCGGGTGGATGCCACAGGCAAAGGCCGCGCGGGCTGATCATGTGGTGATCAGTGAGGTGTATGGGGGTGGTGGGAACTCCGGTGCTCTGTACAAGAATGACTTCATTGAACTGTATAACCCGACAGACACGGCTGTTTCGGTTGGAGGCTGGTCCGTGCAGTATGCTTCTGCTACGGGAACGAATTGGGCCAAGACAGACCTGACAGGAAGCATTGCCCCTTACGGCTTTTATTTGGTACGGCTAGCATCATCGGGTGCAACAGGGGGTGAACTGCCTACTCCTGACGATAGCGGGACACTGAACTTGTCAGGGTCGAATGGGAAGGTTGCGCTGGTCAAGGATGCTGTCCCGTTAACAGGTACGGATGTCACCTCCCAGGCAATTGTCGTGGATATGGTCGGCTTTGGTACTGCGAATTCATCTGAGGGCAACTCACCAGCACCAGCTCCCTCGAATACGACCAGCACCCAACGCATTAGCGACGCCAGCGGCATGGTGCCGAACGGAGGAAATGGCTGGGATACGAATAACAACAGTAACGATTTTATCACAGGGACACCTACCCCGAAAAACACGCAAAGCCCGGTAGAACCGCCGCTACCAACAGACGTGACCGAAAAGCTGAATGCCACAGAACTTATTTTTGATCATACTGATCCTATCCAAGTAACAATTCGCGGCTATGTCGGTCAAGGGCGGACGATTAAGGTTTATGTGAGTCAGCCTACAGGAACAGGTAGCGACACTCCTTTAGCACAGCAAGATTCGGATGCTTCCGGACTAATCGAGCTGACTTTTGCCAATCCCGATCCAAATGCGCAGGGAGTCTATCTCACGGCAACGGAAGGGAGCAAGAAGGAGAGCGCAAGTATTGAGCTGAGGCCAGCGGTAGCCAGCCCAGCTTTGATCCAGGAAAAAGTCAGCCTGCAAGCATTGAACGGTGTGGGCGAGCTGCGAGGAGAAGCAGGAGCGGCAGCAGGGAATGCGATACTGCGCGCTTACGATCCGCAAAAACAACCGCTGATGCTTAGTAACAAAGAAACAGGAACGGCACAGGCAAACGGGTCATTTTCTTTTACGATTCCAAACATCGATCAGTTGGATCATATTCTCGTAACGCAGCAAACAGTTGGGGAATATGGCAAGTCGTTTGAGAGCTCAGAAGTTAGCGTCACCAAGTCAGCCGTAGGTTCGACGACGATTGCTGAAGCAAGAAGCACCCCGGTAGGAACGAACGTGATTGTCGTCGGAACAGTGACGGCGATGTTTGAAGCGGGCGGACAAAACAACGTGTATTTCCAGGATGATACGGCAGGCCTCGTACTTCGTGCGCCAGGGCTGACTGGCAAAATTGAAGTGGGAGACAAGATCCGAGCAACCGGAAAAATGAATGATTATTATGGACTGGCTCAACTTGAGGCGCTCACCAATAACGTGGAAATCGTGCAAAAGCAAGCAGGTGTGCCTAACCCGCAAGTTGTGACTTCCACTGATTTTGCGGCTGCTACAGGAGAGGCTTTGGAAGGCAAGCTGGTGACGGTAAAGGTAGTTACAATCAAATCGGTATCAAGCGGCAACTACACGCTGGAGGATCAGCACGGTGCGTTTGTGTCTCGACCGGATGCTTCTCTTCCGCTTCCAGTGAACAAGAGCTATGCAGCTATTACAGGCGTGGTGAACTACGACCGCAATGTATACAAGCTGGTGCCGCGCACTGTCGCTGATCTCGTAGAGGACGAGAATAAAGTCCCCATGGTCACAGCGAGTCCGGCAGGTCCTATGGTGACAAAAGGAACAAATGTAACGCTCTCAACGGCGATGGCTGACGCTACGATCTTCTATACGATAGATAGTTCAATGCCAAGCAGAGGAAGCATCAAGTATACGGGACCGATCCAGATTGACGCGGATACAATCCTTTCAGCCATAGCCGTCAAGGATGGCTACACAGACAGTAATGTAGCGACCTTCCGCTACGTGATTCAAAAAGAAAACGTTCGGATTCATGATATCCAAGGAACGTCCCACCGATCAGCGATGGCGGATGGAACGGTGAATAATGTTCCGGGAATCGTAACGGCTATCGTCAGAAGCGGCAGCAATGTGCAAGGCTTTTATATGCAAGACCCGCAACCGGACGCAGACCCATTTACCTCCGAAGGCATTTACGTTTACGAGCCAAAAGCAGTGGTCAACCCTGGCGATGAAGTAACCGTCAGCGGAACCGTCAAGGAATACGTGCCATCGAACAGAGCGGGTACAGACCTTACCCAGACGCAAATTGATGCGACCTCATACGCCGTTGTCAAGCCAGGCCAATCACTCCCAGAACCACTCATCCTGGGCAAAGATAACTATGAATATCCAAAAGGGATCATCGACAACGACAGCCTTGGCAAATTCGATCCGAATCAAGACGGCATCGACTTCTGGGAAAGTCTCGAAGGCATGCTGGTACAGATCGACAATCCAGTCGTCGTTGGCGAAACCAAGACGTTTACGAATCCACGTGCAACGGAATTTGTCGTTATCGATGATCGGGCCCATCCGAGTCAGCCACGTACGCCAGCTGGCGGTGTGGTACTGGAAGCCAATGATTTTCACCCAGAGCGCATCACGGTATCAGACAAACTCGAAAAGATTACTGGAGAGGTAAAAGTCGGCGACAAATTTGATGGACCACTGGTAGGCATCATTGACTACAGCTTCGCGAACTACAAGCTGTTCCATACACGCGAATTTACGGTACAGGCAAGCCATTATGAGCCGCCAGTGACAAGTATTTCCCCAAAAGAGGACAAGCTGACAATCGCTACGTACAACATCGAGAATTTCTCGGCTAAAACTGATTCTGCCAAAATCAATCGCATCGCCGAGACGATCGTGGACAACATGAAGGGGCCGGATATTATCGGTGTGGTGGAAATGCAGGACGACAATGGGCCGACGGACAATGGGCAAACAGATGCTACACAGTCTGCGGACGCATTGATCAAAGCGATTGAAAACAAAAACGGCCCGACTTACCGATACACCGATATCGCGCCACAGAACAATCAGGATGGTGGACAGCCAGGAGGGAATATCCGTGTTGGGTTCTTCTACAACCCAGAACGGGTACAACTGGCAGATGGAACGCCAGGAGGTGCGACAGATGCAGTGCAAATCGAGACAAGAGATGGCGTGGCGCATCTTTCCGTCAATCCAGGGCGGGTAGATCCGACCAACGAGGCGTTTGCTTCGAGCCGTAAGCCACTGGCAGCGGAATTCATTTTCCAAGGCGAGCCTGTCATTGTCATCGCCAACCATTTCAACTCCAAGGGTGGCGATCAAGCACTGTTTGGAAAAGATCAGCCGCCACTGCTGGTGAGTGAAGTACAACGCATGAAAATCGCCCGTGTGTTAAATAACTTTGTAAAAGAAATCCATGCGGCGGAAGCGAAAGCAAATGTTGTGGTGCTGGGCGATCTCAACGATTTCCCGTTTTCGAATCCGGTGCAGGAATTGGCAGATGGCGTTTTGACCAATATGGTGGAGAAACTGCCGAAGGGTAAGCAGTATACGTACGTGTACCAAGGGAACTCCCAAGTCTTGGATCAAATTTTGGTCAGCAACCATTTGGAGGATGACACGAAGGTTGATATCGTTCACATCAACGCTGGTTTGACGGAGAGCGAGGGACGTGTGAGTGATCATAATCCTGTCCTTGTACAGCTGGACTTGAAGGATCGAGGCACGCCGGAAAAATCAGCACAAGAAGTGGCAGAAAGCATCACGCAGCTTACACAGCCAGCAGCGGGTGAGAAGCGCTTGAAGCTGCCAGAAGTACCTACAGGCTTTACCATTGCGATCAAGTCGTCTAGTGATCCAGCGATTATTGCGCTAGACGGTAAAATTACGCCGCCAAATCGCCAGACGAATGTAGAACTGATTTTGGAGGTCACACGATTATCCGATCAATCGACAGCAGTTACTAAAGCATTGACAGTAAAGGTTCCAGCCAAGCCGGACTCACCACCGCCAGTTACACCGCCGGACAGAACACCGACACCGGACTCACAGCGAGAGTTGAACAAGCAAGCCGCTCAGGTCATCTCCGCAAGTAACGAGGAGAACAGCATTTTGGGACAGGTGGATCAAGTTCTCAGTCATCTGGAAAAACTTCTGGATGCTGAGCAATGGACGCCGACTGAGAAATGGGAGACAGTCACCGATACGATCACGACTGTACTCGAGGCAGTGGCCGAGCAGGCCGAGTTAGGAATTATTAGTGAAGAGACACTCCAAGATGTGACGAAGAGCTTTTTGGACAAAGCATTTGACCCGCTCACAGAAGATGGCATTGAGGATGAAGAGATTGCCCGGCTGGCACTTGCCTCCTTGACGAGCTTGGCGAAAACAGCGCTGGAGCCGCTCGATGAAAAGGATATTTCCAAAGAGGTAGCCAAGCATGTCCGTACGCTGGCGGAAGAGCTTTTGAAAAAGCTTGGCACTGTCGTCATTGAAGATGGGGATGAGATCAAGGCAGATGACGAACAAGTAGATGAGCTTCTAGACGTACTTGGGGAATTCATGAAAGCAATCGAGTCCGTGAAAGACAAGATCGGCTTTGCTCCGGTACTGTTCGTTCAGGTGGGAGAAAGCGATGACGATTCGATCGATACGCGTTCTCGCAAGGAAGAATTAAACGAACCGACGGTAACCTTGGAGCAGAAGCTGGTTGAGCAATTGAAGGAAAAAGAGGTAGGAATCCGAGTCACCTTGGACAGTGAAGCATGGGTAGAAGTGCCGGGCGCATACTTTGCTGCTGAGCGTGCACGAGAGTTTGCTCTCTCCCTGACAGAAGCAGATGGAACCGGCTGGAAGGGCGTGCCAAACCCGGGCGAAGCTTATCAATTGCAAGCGTGGAGCAAGGGTAAAAAGCTGACAAACCTCGGAAAAACAGGCTTTACACTCGGGCTACCAGTCGCAGAAGACGCAAGCGAAAAGCTTCAAGCCTACGTGTTCCGAAGCAATATGTGGAGACCAGCTATGGGACTTAAGGGAAAACCGATCAAAGTGGTAAAAGAAGACGATGTAGGAATCTTTACAGTGGCGACGGCTTCCTCTTATGTTGTCGGTGAGACTGCCCTGAAAAGGATCGAGATCAAACCGAAGTCTCTCAAACTAGCACAGGGTGAGGAAGCACAGCTCGAGGTTACAGCTATTCTCGGAAACGATGCAGAAGAAGACGTTACGGATGCAGAAGGAATCGAGTTCACATCGAGCAAGCCCGATCAGGTAGAGGTAGATGAAACAGGCCGGATTCTCGTTTTGGAGGATGCCAAACCAAAGACGAGAGTAACCATCACGATCAGCTATGCTGGCAAGACGGCCAAGGTAACCGTTACAGTTAAGTAGCAACGAGTAAAAAACGGGGTGGGAGATAAGCTTCCCAGCCCGTTTTGTTGTGGAAATGGATTAGATACGTGCCATCCCCATCGCTTTTTCAACCTTGTACAGCATCTCGTTCGCGACCTTATTCGCTTTGTCTGCCCCGGCAGTCAGGATATCATCCAGCTCAGAGGAGTGGAATAGCTGCTCGAAGCGTTCTTGAATCGGACGGAGTGTTTCTACCACAACTTCAGCCAGCTCGGTTTTGAATGCGCCGTAGCCCTTACCCTCATACATCGCTTCGATCTCATCCAGTGTTTTTCCGGAGCAGAGGGAGTAGATGGTCATGAGGTTAGAGACAGCAGGCTTTTCTGCTTTGTCATATCGCACAACGCTGTCGGAATCCGTTTGCGCGCGCTTGATTTTTTTCGTGATGGTGTCTGCGTCATCCAGCATGGAGATGAAGGCGCCTTGGTTTGGATCGGATTTGCTCATTTTCTTGGTGCCTTCAGCAAGAGACATGATGCGTGCGCCAGTCTCCGGCAGGCGAACTTCTGGAATGGTGAAAATATCGCCATAACGGTTGTTAAAACGAGCGGCTAAATCACGAGTCAGCTCCAGATGCTGCTTCTGGTCCTCACCTACAGGGACGAAATCAGTGCCATACAGCAAAATATCAGCAGCCATCAATGGAGGATAAGCCAGCAGACCGCCTGGAATGGATTCGCCGCGACCATCGGATTTGTCCTTGAATTGAGTCATGCGCTCCAATTCACCCAAGTAAGAGGTACACAGCATGATCCAGCCGAGCTTGGCATGGGCCGGTACTTCCGATTGGACGAACAGCGTCATTTTGTTCGGATCGAGGCCAACGGACAAATAGAGAGCCGCGAGACGACGGATGTTCTCGCGCAGGACAGCAGGCTCCTGTGGAACGGTGATCGCATGCTGGTCTACGATGCAGTAAAAGCAGTTGAACTGATCTTGAAGCGGAACGAAGTGCTTCATTGCGCCCAAGTAGTTGCCGAGTGTCATAATGCCGCTCGGTTGAATGCCGGAAAAGATGGTTTTCATGAGAAAGCTGCTCCTTTCAATCGTGAAATATGAATCTTGAATGTCCGCTTTAAAATACAAAAAGGTCCATCCGCCCTGGACAGGGACGAATGAACCGTGGTGCCACCCTTGTTATTTCACGCAAGGAATCATCCATACGCAAAATCTCTTTGATCCGTACCGTTTCTGTGTAAGACAGCTTGATACGGTGTCCATTGTAACGTACGGACGTAACGCCAAAGCCTACTGCCGCCATGAGAGCGGGTTCGGTTTGGAGCTCGGAAGCCCATTCATCATTTCCTTAACACTGATTCGCACCAACCATCAGCTCTCTGAAGTCTCGCAAAATGACTACTCTTCTTCCTCATTGCCATCAAATGATACCCTTTGAGCAAACATTTTACCCACTGTCGAAAGAAAAAGCAAGTGGGTCTTGACAAGAAAAACCAAAAGTTGTAAAAGTAACTCAATAGTTATATAACTGATGAGTTACTTTTGGGGTGAAAAAATGACCAATGACAAATTGTCAAAAGGGGAGCTGAGTCGCAGTCGGTTGCTTGCGGCGGCAGCTTCTGAGTTCGCGGCAAAAGGCTTTCATCGTACGCGGGTGAGTGACATCGTGAAAGCAGCAGGCCTGACACAGGCGTCGTTTTATCAGTACTTCGACAGCAAGGAAGGTCTGTACCAGCAGTTGACGGACACATTCGTCACCAAGCTGTGGGAATTGGCGGACAGCGGTCAAAAGGTAACGGCTTTGACGAAGGCAGATGCCTTCCATCAGGTACGGGAGAATCTGCTCGCTTTGTTCCGATTTTTTCAGGAACAGCCTGACTTGACCCGGATCGTGCTGTATCAGGCAGAAAAGGGCGAAGAGCTGCATCGTAAGCTGGCTTCGATTGTTGCTGTCAACTTGCGACAAAATCAGAATGCCGGGCATGTCCGTATCGAGTTGTCTGTGGAGGTGGCGGCAGAGGCAATGATCGCAGTCGTAGACCGTATGACGACGCGGTATTTGCTGACGGGGGAGAAAACGGCGGAGCAGCTTGCGGACGATGCAGTATCTTTTTTGGCATATGGAATTTTGCAGGCAAACGAATAGGAGGAGGGTGCGTGTATGCTGGAGTTGTCCCATCTGATTTGGCTGTTTTTAGTCGTTTTCATGTTTCATGATTTCGAGGAGATCGTGATGGTCGAAGGGTGGGTGCGAGCTAAAAAAGACATCATTAGACAGACCGTGCCAGAACGGCTTATAAAGCTCATAGAGCCGTCACTTTCGATGAACACGGCGCAATTTGCCGTCGCAGTCTCTTGTATTTTCGCGGTTTTATCGGCAGCGGTCATTCTGACTGTCACGACACTTTCGGCTGGAACGTACCTCCCGTTTTTTCTGGTTTGTCTGCACGTGATGTTTCTCCATGTGTTCATGCATGTTGGGCATACCGTTGTCCTTCGCATGTACACACCAGGTGTAGTGACGGCTGTGACATTGGTTTTGCCGTATAGTTTGTATACGTATGATCGATTGCTTGAGGCTGGGATTGTGACGTGGTCGATGCTATGGAGCACGTTGCCGTACAGCTTGCTGATCGTACCTGTTTTGTACGTGGCACACCGGATTGGGGAGGCAGCAGGTAATATGATCCCTCGATGAGAAAAAGAGAGGGAGTATGTTATCCTAGTAGGAAGAGATTGGTGTGAAAGAGGGAATTTTGTTGAAGCTGCGACTAGGCGTAATAGGCGCGGATGATTCACTTGCCATCATCGAATCAGTCATGCGAGAGTTTCCCGAAATTGAATACTTGCCGATTGTCTATTGGAAAGAAGAAGAAATCCTCGATCTGATCTTGCCGCATGTGGATGAGGTGGACATGTGGCTTTTCTCCGGACAGGTCCCTTATGCCATGGTGAGCGAGTCAGGCAAGGTCCAAGTGCCGATGGCTTATGTGCCTCATCTCGGTGCGAGCTTGTACAGAACCTTGCTTCACCTGTCTCATCAATTGGGAATCCGGGTGGATGAAGTGAGCTTTGATACATTTTCACCAGAAGAACTGGAGCATTTTATGGACGAGGCGGGTATCGCTGGTGGATACAAATGGCTCAAGCATTACGAGGGAGCAATTTCAGCCGATGAACTGGCCGATTACCACGAACAGCTTTGGAGGGCAGGCAAGACAAAGATGGCTGTCACCTGCTTGCGGACAGCAGATGTAGAACTGGCACGGAGAGGTGTCCCTGTACATCGGGTCGTGCCAACACGTGCAGGCGTGATTTCGGTCATTCACATGCTTTTGCGAACGCACGAAATGCTTCACTTCAAAGATACCCAAATTGCCGTGCAGATGATGGAGATCGATCCATTTCGCGAGCTTGCCGGTGGCAACTTTTCCACAGATGAATGGCAAAATGCCGAGATCAAGACGATGGAAAAGCTGTTGCGCTACGCGAAGCATTTGCAAGGCTCACTGAAGACAGCGGGTCCCGGACGCTACGTCATTTTTACAACGCGGGGCAACCTGCAAGAAGTGACCCGTGACTATGTGACCATGCCGAATTTGGAAGAGCTGTTTGGCATTCGCGCTGATCTGGTGACGTGCGGAATCGGGATCGGCAAGACCGCTTATGAAGCAGAAATCCACGGTGGCGCGGCTTTGCTGCACGCCAAAGAGCGCGGGACAGGTAATTGGATGGTCTTCTTTGATGACAAAAGCGTCGTAGGGCCGCTTGGTCGTGATGAACAGATCACCTATCGGTACGACTCAGAAAAGCTGCAAGAGCTCAGCCAGCTAACCTCTTTGAGTGTCATGACGCTCGCCAAGCTTTACTCCATACTCAAAAAGCGAGGCTCTCAGGAAATTCATGCGACAGAATTAGCCTCATATCTGCAAATTCTGCCACGAAGCGCCAGACGAATCCTGATTGAACTGGAGTCAAAGGGACTAGCGCAAGTGATCAGAGAAGAAAACCCGCACCCGCGCGGGAGACCGCGAAAGGTGTATCGGATCGTATGGCAATCGCAATTGTAATAAATTTACCAATTAATCATTTCTTTCGGGAAATGATTTTTTTGTCGTTAAAAAATTGTTCTCAAATTCACATTTATGACAAATAATAAGAGATGTAAACAACTATGAACTTACATAAAAAACAATATTTTCCAAGGAGGAGTTAACGAGTATGAAGAAATCGGTTTTTGCAGTAACACTCAGCTTCGCATTGGGTACTTCTACATTCCTGCCGCTTGCTGCGCAGGCAGAATCCGAAAGCATCGTCTATAGCGCTGAGTGGGATACCCCCGAATTTATCGGAGAAGAGTTCGAGGCAGAAGACCTGGATGGCGAAGACAAAGTTTGGGGATTCCTGGAGCAACATCAAGATTCCTTCCGCATTGATGGAGATGTGAAAGATCACTTTAAAGTGCTAGATGAAGTGACAGACAAAGAGACAGACATGACTCACTACCGCGTACAAGAAATGTACGAGGGCATCCCGGTCTATGGTTATCAGCAGACGATTCACGTAAATGAGGATGGAAATGTAACAGCATTCCTCGGAAACTACGCGCCTGACCTGTCAGACAATGATAAGCTGACGAAAAAACCAAAACTCAAGGCAGATAAGGCGGTCAAAGAGGCCATCAAGGATTTGGAGGATGAGATTGACGAAAAAGTGGAGAAGTTCGAGGTGAAGCCAAAAGGGAACCTCTACGTATACATCCACGAAGATGAATCGTACTTGGCTTACGAAGTGGAGCTGAATTTCCTCGATCCGCTGCCAGGCCGTTGGAAGTATTTCATCGATGCTAATTCTGGTGACGTGATCAACAAATACAATATGCTCCATGAGATTACAGGAACTGGTACGGGGGTACTTGGTGACTCTAAGTCCTTCGAAGTAACGAAAGTAAGCAATACAAACTACACGGCGAAAGATACGACGCGCGGTAAGGGAATTGAGACGTACACGGCACGGAACAGATATACCCTCCCAGGCACTCTTGGCTCTGATACAGATAACAAATGGACAGATGGCGCACTTGTTGACGCGCATGCCTATGCACAGAAAACCTACGATTACTACAAAAACGCACATAACCGCAACAGCTATGACAACAACGGTGCGAAATTGATCTCCACTGTCCATTACGGTAGCAACTATAACAACGCATTCTGGAACGGCGTACAAATGGTATACGGTGATGGAGATGGAAGCGTATTCCGTCCACTGTCTGCTGGCTTGGATGTCGTCGCACATGAATTAACACATGCTGTTACAGAAAAAACTGCCAATCTGATCTATCAAAATGAGTCCGGTGCGCTAAATGAATCCATCTCTGATATCTTCGGGGCAATGATTGACGACGACGATTGGCTCATGGGTGAAGATGTATACACGCCAGGAACTCCAGGAGATGCTCTGCGCTCTCTCGAAGATCCAACCATTGCTGGTGATCCTGACCACTACAGCGATCGATATACAGGTCCAAATGACAACGGAGGCGTACACACGAACAGCGGTATCAACAACAAAGCGGCATACCTCCTCGCAGAGGGTGGCTCACACCACGGTGTAACGGTTACAGGCATTGGTCGCAATGACACAGCAAAAATCTACTACTACGCTCTAACTAACTACCTCAATCCAAACTCTAATTTCTCCGCTATGCGACAAGCAGCTATTCAATCCGCAACAGTTCTTTTCGGTGCTAATTCCCAACAAGTAGAATCTGTAAGAGATGCGTATGATGCAATTGGTGTGCAATAATCACTAAGATATTTCGTGTCACGAAATATTTGTCATACTATTAAAAATTGTCTTGCTCCTATTGTGGGGCAAGGCAATTTTTTGTATGTTGATGGTTAACCGCGTGTATATATGAAGTTAGAAAGGGAGTACCCCATGGATCATTTCAAAACCATATTGAGACACCAGTATGATATAGAGGCTGTTGATGTTATTCCTCAGCAAGGAGGATGGTCGGCGCTTGCTTATAAAGTCAACAGCGACCAGCATTCCTATTTCTTGAAAGTCTATGAAAAAAGCAGAGCATCTACGCCCAAGTGGACAGCGTTGATTGAGAAGTATGTTCCCATTATTCAGTGGCTATCACGCGAGACCAGACTACAAGGCAAACTTCCAGTTCCACTACTGACTAGAAACGCAGCGTATAAACATGAAGACGACATGGGCATCTACCAACTGTTTGCATATATTGAGGGAAAAACCATTGGGAGCCAACCGTTAAACTCGATGCAAGTTCGCCAGCTAGCAGAAATCATAGCGGAGTTGCATTTGTACGGGGAAGAAATACCGGTTAGTACGTCTGCAATCAAGGAAGACTTCCTCATTCCATTTGCCGAGCAGTTTAGAGAAATGCTGAATGACGATATCCATCGTCTGCCTGATGATGTGAATGAAATCGTCAAACCTTTTGCCAATATACTGGCTACCCGCATGAATGATTTGGAGATGATTGCCGAGGAATTGCGAGGCAGTGAGGTTATAATGAAGCTTTGCCATACGGACATTCACAACTGGAACCTGATGCAATCTGGTCAAGAGCTCATTCTCATAGATTGGGAAGGGTTGAAGCTGGCGCCGGTAGAAGCCGATCTGATGTTCTTGGTAGAGCAGCCTTTTTTGGAGGAGTTTATGGCTACCTATCGGAAGACACATATAAATTATGTGGTCAATCGACGAGCGCTGGAATTCTATCAAATCCGGCGTAGGCTGGAAGATATATGTGAACTGTTAGAGCAGCTTTTGTTTGATGAGCAAGAGGAGAAGGATCGAGTAGAGACGATCGGGCATTTGAAAGGGGAATTGAGTAAGTTGATAGGAGGTTAACATGATCGACGTTGCTTACCTGAAAGGGTTATTCCTAAATAGAAGGGAAGATCTACATCTCAGATTGGGTGATATTGGTGATTTGCTCGAGTATGGAAATCCTAATCGGAATGACGTTATAACATTTACAAAGTATGCCCTAGAACTTGCGATTGCAGAAGAAAACTTTGATATAAAGGAAAGTTTGTTTTATCTACTCATGAATGCAGTAACATTTCAAGGAGTCGCAAGAAATGTAGAATGGGATCCATTAGCAGATGTTCTGCCAACACTAGACGACGCTATCCTTGACTATGCATTAACTATCCTCGGGTGTTCAAAAAACCGAAAATTTATAAAAGTAATTGAGCCGTACTTACAATCTCCGAACGATTCTATTAGGGAAACTGCGGAGGAAGCATTGGAGGAAATCAATGATAACGTAGAAGGATCTTCATAAGGAAATCAGCGAAGTAGACGAGTAAATCTGAACCTAAAATCGAACAGCTCTTGAGAGAAGCTGGCTTTACGAATATAGGCAGGTTTCAGTCTACGGGACTTTTTGGGGGATGGATTTGCCATGTGGAATGAATGGCGGCGGCAGTCTTGGACTTTATTTCGGGGTCCGTGGTTGCCGCCTTTTCAAAATAGACAGACTATTATACAATTAAGGACATAACCGTTAATCAACCGATATTGGCTCTGCATAGAAGGAGGAGTGGCGCGTCATGATCAATTCGGATCGATTGTGGGATCGATTGGGACAGCTTGGCAACATTGGGAAGCAAGAGGCGGGCGGCATCACGCGGTTGTCTTTTACGCCTGAGGAACGTGCGGCAAAAGATCTCGTCACAGGCTTTATGAAGGAAGCGGGTCTCTCCGTTCGCGAAGATGAGGTTGGGAACTTGATTGGGCGAAAAGAAGGGAAAAATCCGGCCGCTCCTGTCGTTTTGGTTGGCTCGCATATCGACTCTGTACCAAATGGCGGCGATTATGACGGCCCACTTGGCGTACTGGCTGGCGTAGAAGTTTTACAGACGATGCAGGAACTTGGGATCGAAACAGAGCATTCGATCGAAGTGATCGCGTTCACGGATGAAGAAGGAACGCGTTTTGGTTACGGGATGATCGGGAGTCGTGGTATCGCGGGTCTGATCAAGCGGGATGAGCTGGAACAAGCAGACAAGAATGGGGTCTCGATTGCCGAAGCAATGCGGCAAACGGGGCTTGATCCGGACCGCACCAGTCTCGCCGCGAGAACTCCTGGAAGTGTGAAGGCATATGTGGAGCTACATATCGAGCAAGGCAAGGTACTGGAGAGCCGCGGGCTATCTGTTGGGATCGTGACAGGCGTGGCGGGCCCACTCTGGTTAAATTTCGTGCTAGAGGGAGAAGCCGGTCATGCCGGGGCAACGCCGATGAATTTGCGCCGTGATCCGATGGCAGCAGCCGCTCAGGTGATGCTCGCCATTGAGGAAGAAGCCGGACGGACAGGAACCAGTGTAGGGACGGTTGGAAGGCTGCAAGCATTCCCAGGCGGAGTGAACGTCATCCCTGGACGAGTCGAGTTTTCTCTTGATTTGCGTGACGTGGACGAAGCGATCCGCGATGAAGTGGAACATCGCATTTACGAACGGGCAAAAGCGATTTGTGCCCAGCGCAATGTGAGGTTGAAAGTAGAGCTGCTGCAACGCATAGCTCCTGCTGTATGCTCGGATGATATCCAGAATGCAGTAGCCGAAGCGTGTGAGGCAGAAGGCTTGGAAGCATTTAGACTGCCGAGTGGGGCAGGGCATGATTGCATGCAGCTAGTTGAGCTGTGCCCGGTTGGCATGATTTTCGCTCGATCCAAGGATGGCATTAGTCACAACCCGGCAGAATTCACGACAAAAGAGGATTGTGCGAACGGAGCGCAAGTACTGTACCGCACCGTTTTATCCTTAGCAAAATAGGCATAAGAGATAGTAAGTGGGGGAGCCACGTAAATCAGGAGGAGAGCGGCATGACAGCAACGGCGGTGGTAACGCTTAATAAGGCGGTCGAAGAAATCAAGGATCAGGTAATCGCGTGGAGACGTTATTTGCACGAGAACCCTGAATTATCCTTCCATGAAGAAAAAACAGCACAGTTTGTGTATGAGACACTGCTTACCTTTGGGAATCTGGAAGTGTCCAGACCGACGAAAAACAGTGTAATGGCCAGATTGATTGGTTCCGAGCCTGGGAAAGTGCTCGCCATGCGCGCTGACATGGATGCATTGCCGATTACAGAAGAGAATACGTTTGAATTCGTATCGAAAAATCCGGGCGTTATGCATGCGTGCGGACACGACGGACATACTTCCATGCTGCTCGGAACGGCAAAGCTGCTGTCCGGGATGAAGGATCAGATCAAGGGAGAGGTTCGTTTCTTCTTCCAGCACGCAGAGGAAGTATACCCAGGCGGAGCGGAGGAAATGGTACAGGCAGGCGTCATGGACGGCGTAGACATGGTGATTGGTACACATCTGTGGTCGACGATGGAGTTTGGGACAGTGGGTATCTGCCCAGGTCCAATGATGGCAGCGCCTGATACATTCTGGATCACCGTTCTTGGAAAAGGCGGACATGCGGCGCTCCCGCATGAAACGATCGACAGCATCGCGATTGCGGCACAAGTGGTGACTAATCTCCAGCACGTCGTATCCCGCAATGCCGATCCGCTCGATAATCTGGTTCTCTCTGTCACACAATTTGTGGGAGGAACGACACATAATGTCATTCCGGGTGCTGTAGAGATTTGCGGGACAGTCCGCAGCTTTGACAAAAATCTGCGCGAGTCCGTTCCGGGACTCATGGAACGCGTGATCAAAGGCATTACAGAAGCACACGGCGCGGGGTACAAGTTCAAGTACGAATTTGGTTATCGCCCGGTTATCAACGATGCCGAAGTGACGAAGTTGATGGAAGAGGTCGTGGAAGAATCACTGGGAGCAGAGTGGGTAGAGCATATGCGTCCAACCATGGGTGGCGAGGATTTCTCCGCCTTCCAGCAAAAAGCACCAGGCTGCTTCTTCTATGTCGCTGCCGGAAACAAAGAAAAAGGCATCACATATCCGCACCACCATCCACGCTTTACGATCGACGAGGATGCGCTCGAAGTTGGCGTAAAAATGTTCGTCAACGCAGCAAGAAAAATCGTGATGTAACCAGAGTGGCACACATGCAAAAAGAGCTTCCAGTCAAGAGAGACGGGAAGCTCTTTTTGGTGTGCGAAAGGCGGTATCAGACCTTAGTGGGTGAGCTCTTTTTCTTTGGTGTGAAATGATTTTTGAATCTGCGAAATTTGTCCGGCATGGATACCCGTGTGATACATGAGGCGACCCAATGCTTCTAATGGAGTAGAAGACCCCAATGGCGTTTCAACGGGCTTGTGCCAAGCGCCCTCAGGTAAGTCACGCATCGCATCGATCAAGTGTTGGTTGGAAGCGGTCATAAAATCAGCGAGCTCTTGCACGTTGGTAAAGGCAACTTTGGTTCCGGCAGGACCGTTTTTCGTCAACAGCTCTACGTCCGCTGGGATGCTCCGACCGAAAAACCATTCGGCAAACATGTACTCGACCTCAGCGCTATGGCGCAGCATATACCCGATGGAGACTGCATTCATGCTCAAATGCAAATCTTGTTCGGGCAAGTTTTTCGCAGTCTTGTGAAAACGTTCCTGGATGGTGAGCCAAAGTGTCAATGCGGCTGAATAGGTCATGAAAGATGCCCCTCCGTTAAGTGAAAAACGTCTCGACGTTTTTCATAGAAATTGGATGTGACCGCTTGCGGTCAGACAAACCGGTCAAGACCGGTTTGTTGATGTGTGACCATCTCGGTTAACGTGGACAAATTTATCGGCTGTCAGGTCAATGTCGTAAGCCTGACCGAACCCAGCTACATAGCGTCCCTCTGATGGTGTCAATTCGAACAAGGAAAAATCAAGGCCGCGCAGCATATCCATCATGCTTTTTCCAAATGACTGTGCAAACAGCTCGAAAATCTCATCGTAACCGGCGTTACCCAAATTCAGGGCTGAACACACGAAGCGAGCGCGTTGGCGAGCAAATAGATTGGTGGCTTTCGACTCGTCTTCAATGAGCATGACATAGACTGCTGGATTTTCTTCCATGTAGCGATAGTGATTCGCAATTTTACTAATGTAGATGTAGAACTTTCCATCGTATTTGACGAACGGGGCGTAGGAGAGAAACGGTTTTCCATGCTCGTCGATCGTGCTTAACATGAGTGTCTTCATGTTCGCAGCAAACGATTGGTACTGGGCCTTCATCGCTTCCTTATCCATCGCTTTCATACGAGCACCTCACTTGTTTAATTTGCTTTTTTCAAAATGTGAATCCGCGGGCTACCGCTGTCTGACGTGTACTGAATCTCGGTTTCGACACCGTACACGCTTCGAATCATCTCCATCGTTAGCACATCTTGAGGTTTTCCGAAAACACGCAGGCCTCCGTCTTTGATCACACAAATTTTATCGCTGTAGGCGCTGGCGTGATTCAAATCATGCAGCACCATGACAACCGTCAGCTTCAAATCATGATTCAGCTTACGAACGAGCTCAAGCACATCCAGTTGATGGGCGATGTCCAAATAGGTAGTTGGCTCATCAAGTAACAAGATTTTCGGTTTTTGAGCCAAAGCCATCGTGATCCAGGCACGCTGTGCTTCCCCGCCAGACAGAGAGACGAGGTAGCGGTCCTTGTAGCTGAGCATACCGGTTTGTTCCAAAGCCCACCTAACGATCTCATAGTCTTCGCCACTCAGGCGCTCAAACCATTTTTTATGGGGAACGCGGCCGTATCCGACTAGCTCTCCTACGGTTACGTCTGACGGGCACGTGTTGGATTGGCAAAGCATGCACATGATGCGAGAGATTTGCTTCATACTCAGGCTATTCAATTCTTGATCCGCAATACATACACGGCCGCTTTCACAAGGAATCAGCCGTGAAATCGCTTTGAGAATCGATGATTTTCCTGAACCATTTGGACCAATGATCGAAACAACCTCTCCTTCTTGGATATCGAGAGAAAAGTCATGGACGATTGTACGTGAACCGTAGCTGATGTTCAACGATTGCACCTGTAACATGTCACATGCCCCCTTTTCGCATTAAGTAAAGGAAATAAGGTCCTCCCACGATTGCCATCACAATCCCGGCAGGAATCTCCAAAGGAGCGAATGCCGTTCGACCAAACGTATCGGCCACAAGCAAGACAAGAGAGCCAAGCACGAGGCTAAATGGCAAGCCCAGACGGTAATCAGAGCCGACGAGCATGCGAGCCATGTGCGGCACGACTAGTCCGATAAACCCAACAAGGCCGACAGTCGATACCGAAACGGCTGCCAGATAGACCGCGATGATCGAAAGAGAGAGGCGCAAGCGATGCAAGTTCTGCCCTAAATTGTGAGCGACTTGTTCTCCAAGGCGTAAAATGTTTGCCTGCCTGATCGATAACAGCGCTGCGATCCACCCGACGATCGAGTAGGGAAGCATCATCATGACATCGCCCATGCCTTTTCCAGACAGACTGCCATTCATCCATTGCAGCGCACTAGGCAGCTTGTCACTGTACAGGATGGACCATAACCCGATTGCTCCACCGAAGACAGCGTTGACGGCAACCCCCGATAATATGATGCGCACAGGTGTTAATCCGCCCTGTTTTTTCCAAGCCATGGAGTAGACCATGCCTGCGGCTACTCCGCCGCCAATGATGGCAGCTAAGGGTATCAAGTAAGAATAGTCGGGCACGACCAGCATGATGAACAACACCGTAACGGCTGCCCCGCTGGATACCCCCGTCAAACCTGGATCGGCAAGCGGATTTTGCATGACTGCTTGCAGCAGGGCACCCGATGCAGCGAGATTGGCCCCAATCAATAGAGCAAGAAAAACACGCGGAATCCGGATATCCCACAGGATGGTTTGACTTGCGGCATCGCCGTGTCCGAGGATGGTTTCTATTGTTTCGGCAAGCGTGAGGCGTACGCTCCCCAGACCAATGGAGAGCAGTACAGCTACACCGAGCATGATGCAAGCTGTCACCAAGAGAGCTGCTTTCCTGTTCGGAATGTGCTGGGTCACAGAAAAAACTCCTTAATCGTTATACAGGATGTTTGCGAGCTCCTCGTAGGCAGCCGGAACTTTTACCAGTGAGGCGATCCCGAATGTGCTGTAATCGAGTGCTTTCATTTTGCCATTTTTGAATGCGCTCAGCTTTTCCCATGCGCCGTTTTTCTTCACGTCTTCTTCGAACTTTTTGGTCACTGCGCTCGGATCGCCATGCGCTACCAGTAAAATGACATCGGGATTGGCAGCTACGATCGATTCCATGTTGAGCGGCACGTATGTTTCGGTTTGTTTCAGAACATCGGAAGCGACGTTGGATGCGCCGAGATTACGGGCAAGGCTTCCGACAAATGTATTTTCATTCATGACCATAAGGGCTTCGGCAGAACCGAACAAGAACAATACTTTGGGGGCGGGCTTCCCTTTGGTTGCGTCTATAATCGTTTGTTCTTTTTCCATGATGGATTGGAGAAACGCTGTTGCTTTCTCTTCCTGCTTGAACAGGCGTCCGAGTGCGACAGTAGACAGTTTGAGCTCGTCGATTGAGTCTACAGGCAAGTACGCGGTAGGCAGTGCTGCGGGTTTTAATTTTTTATCGATGCTCGCTTGGATTGAGGTAGGACCGAGAATCACGTCAGGCTGAAGCTTCGCGACCTGCTCCAAATCAGGCTGGTGAGAAGTGCCGATACGCGGAACATTGTCAAGGGAGGCTGGCAGCTTGCTGCTTGTCGTCGGTACGCCTACCGGAGTGACACCCAGTTCGTTCAGTAACTCGGTAATCGCTACGGAAACGGTCACGACTTTTGTAGGTGGCTGGGCTTTGAATTGGGTGAGTAGCTCTTCTACCTTTTTTTCATCTACGCTGATTGTATGGACGGCTTGTTTGCTTGATGTCGACGAGTCCGACTGTGAGCTGCTAGCAGCTTGTTGTGTGACAGCTTCAGGGGACGCGGAATTGCTGCATCCAACTACACCTGTCAATAGCAAAGCAATCATCCCGGTTTTCCATCCTGCATGTTTCAATGTACGAAGCCTCCTGAGAATTTATGATAATGAGAATCAATCTCTTTTGAGTCGATTATGATTATATAGAGAATGATTACTATTATCAATAAAAAATTTCCATAGAAAGGAATGGCGAAAACAGGAGGAAAACCGGGGGAAAAAGAGGAAAGTAGAGGTGTTTTGTGCTAAGAGAGAAGGTTGCCCGGAGTAATTGAATGGAGCGTATATCATGCGGAAGTGGCCATTTCGTAAGCGAGGCGTCCGGGCATCCCAAGTCGCTGGCTGCGAGAAAAAAGAAGGCAACAATGTAAATCTTGCAGCCGTCTAGCGAATCCGAAAAAGCTTCTGCCAGATCGAAGTTTTCCGTTCAGCGTCCCTGATTTTGGCTAACTCGATTTTGGCATCCATAATGTCATTCATTGCCTTGGTCAAGCGGCGATCACGTTCCTTCAGGTTGTTGGTAATATAGGTTTCCTGCTTTTCTACACGAGCTAGCAGCGCTAAGTAGGCGGCGTCTTGTTGCTGGACATGAGAAGCCAAGGCATGCAGCTTTTCATCCAGCTCTTCAAGGGCAGCAGTATGATTCAAAGCCGGATGTGAGGAAACAGGGGGGAATGCAACCGCAACGGCCGTTTCCTTACGAGCGGGTTCAGGGGAGCTTTGCGTAGCCACCATTTGGGCAGCTTCATCTTGCGGAATGAGTTGATCTTTTGTTAAACTATAAAACCGCTGAAGACACGTAATATCTGTCTGCCTGTACTCCCGACGATTCTGATTATCCCGCAAAAACCAGTAGCCGTGCTGTTCCAAGAGCATGCTCCACTTGCGCAAGGTGCTCGCTCCGATGCCTAACAGTCCCGCAACTTCTCTGCCACTGTATGTTCTCTCCCGTGCCAATAACTCGATAACTTCTCCCATGGAAATCCCTCCTCTGGCGTAAGTCCGCTCATCTCTTGCTATACCGTTTCTGTACGTGAAAATGGTTTTCCTCTTGGAATCGTGCGACAAAATCTCACAGTGTTCGTAAGCAGTGTGCTGATTTGGCGTCAATTTGTCACCAGACGACAAAGTTGTTGGCAAAATGAGGACAAATGACGGACGGGTACAAGTACATTTTCTCTTTAACTCCGCATGTGCTCAGTAGGGCTATGCCAAATGTTCATAGGATGCATGAGAAGGAGGGATTAACCATGGCATTCAAAGATCAGGTAAAAAAATTCGAAGGAAGAAATGTTAGGGTTGCCACTGTAGACGGCACTTTTTTTGGTCGTCTAGTACAAGTAAAATCGACCACCATTATTTTGGAAGAGCGCAATGGTAATCGCCGCACCATTATTCGTGATTCGAAAATTGTTGCCGTTACAGAGCATGACGGCGACGATTGCTAAGTACTGATTGTAGAAAAATAGGATTTGTTTCTCAGGCTGTCGAGTGATCGACGGCCTTTTCTATTCTTTACACCCTGCGGCGTGGTAACATTAAAGGGACTGAAAAAACGCTGCGAATAGAGGAGGTACCACTATGTTGGATATTCGGTATCACGGACATTCTTCCGTGCAGGTAACGAGTGAAGGGCATTCGATCATGATTGATCCATTTATTTCAGGAAGCCCAGTGGCAGCAACCAAGCTGGAAGACATCTCTGTTCAGTACATTCTTCTAACACATGGACACCAGGATCATATTTTGGATGCGGTAGAGTTGGCCAAGAAAAACGATGCGACAATCGTTGCAACCCATGAGCTTGCTACCTATTTGAGCTGGCAGGGAGTCAAGACCATCTCGATGAATCTGGGAGGCTCTATCAAACTGCCATTTGGAAAAGTGAAAATGACACAGGCGTTCCACAGCTCCGGTGTCGTGCTGGATGATGAGAAACAAATCGTGTACATGGGAATGCCAGGGGGCTTTGTGATCGAGCTAGGTGGAAAAACGCTCTATCACGCAGGGGATACAGGACTGTTCGGTGACATGAAGCTAATCGGAGAGCGTCATAACATCGATTTGGCGTTCCTGCCGATTGGAGATGTGTTCACAATGGGACCTGAGGATGCACTCGTTGCTGCCGAGTGGGTACAAGCCGATTTTGTTGTCCCAATTCATTACGATACATTCCCGCCGATCAAACAGGATGGGGAAGCGTTCGTAGCCGAGCTGGCTGAAAAAGACATCAGAGGCAAGGCATTGAAGCCAGGGGAGACATTGCGTTTGCCATAACACGATCTTGATACATAGAACCGCTAATCTACCGAGGGTGAGATTAGCGGTTTTTTTATGGGGGTTCTAGGTATGTGGCTGCGGTGGGGAGAAGAATATTTCCAGACTAGGCTCCAGGCTCCGTCCCGCTGGGGGTTGGGACTGTCCGCTCCGAAGGGATTTGCGGGGAAACGCAAAAGTGGTAGCCGCTTCGTCCTATGGGCACGTTGCGTTTCTTTTGCCCGCAAATCCCTTCTCCGCTAGGTCAGGACTCCACAAGTCGCTACGTCTGGAAATATTCTTCTCTGTCGGAACTGATTATGTTCTTCCATCTTTTAAAAAATCGGATCACACGGAAAGCTCGTAGAGGAAACAGGAGAAAAAAGCGAAGATCTTAGGGACACCGACCGAGGCGCAATGAAAAAAAGAGAAACAAGCTCTTAGCGTCCACCTCTGAGACGCCTCCTGAACGGACGACTTTGGACGCGGGTTTCGCTTTTTTTCATGGAGCCGGGCAGTCAATCCCACAGGGGGTGGACCTAGAAGCTGAGCGTTTTCTCCTGTTTCCTCCCCAGCACTACAGCAACGTACCAAAAAGTTTTTTATACCAAAAAAGAAATCTCTGAAACTAGCATGAAAAGAACAGGACCACTCATAGATATAAAAGAGTAACGAAGAGTAAAGAAGAAAGGGTGACTTCCTGGATGAGATTGGTGCACAATAGTCTTCTATTTCTTGCGGGAGTGGTCCTCTATTCACTGGGTGGTCTTGCTTTTCCATACGGTGGGGACTGGTATAATTCCCTGGCCAAGCCCGATGGGACACCGCCAATTTACTTGTTCCGTATCATCTGGCTCATTTTATATGCACTCATAGCATGGTCGCTCCTGATCTTGATTCGAACCAGGCAGATAGACCGCGAGCTTTTGCTTCTATATGGAATCAATTGGTTTTTTCATCAACTTTTTTTCGTATTGTTTA
The DNA here is from genome assembly GCF_013284345.1 of Brevibacillus sp. MS2.2. Classification (NCBI taxonomy): domain Bacteria; kingdom Bacillati; phylum Bacillota; class Bacilli; order Caryophanales; family Paenibacillaceae; genus Brevibacillus; species Brevibacillus sp. MS2.2. The sequence continues at coordinate 40,032 of NZ_JABSUZ010000016.1, read as the reverse complement.
TCGGCTATCAACTGCTCGTGTTGGCTGCGCTGGATACCATTCTGGTGATGTATTCCACATGGGTGCTGATTCGCGCCATTCGTCCCCACCACAAAATTGCATCCTCACTGCTCATTCCCTCTTTCATGTGGAGCTTGTTTGCGATGTGTCTCGCGGTTGGCTTCTGCCTGCTCAACCTGTGAGAGCACAAAATAATTACAGGCCCTCTACGAGTCGGCTGGCTCGCGCTGTCGCTTCTCTCTTTATTTCCTCCCAATGAAGAGTTTGGAATTGGCGCTGATGCATCAAAATTTCTCCGTTCACAATAGTTGTATCCACATCGGCTCCTGTTGCGCTGTATGCAAGCAGGGCAGGGATGTCATGGACAGGCTGCAGGTGCGGTTTATCCAGATCGATCAGGATGAGATCAGCTCTCTTCCCGGCTTCCAGAGTTCCGACCTCGTGATCGATCGCAAGCAGCTTTGCACTTTCGATGGTAGCCATGCGCAAGGCTGCTTGGGCAGGAAGAACCGTCGGATCGCCGTGCTTGAGCTTTTGCATCCAAGTTGCGGCTTTGATCTCGGCAAACATATCGAGAGTCGTAGCACTGCCAGCACCATCTGTTCCCATCCCGACAGTGACCCCAGCCTCGATCAGCTCTCTGACAGGGGCGATGCCGCAGCCGAGCTTCAAATTGCTAACAGGATTATGTGCGACACCGCCTCTCATCCTGCGAAGAAGTGAGACATCGGATTCATTCAGATGAACAGCATGCGCGAGCAAGACGTGGGTGTCGTGGAACATGCCCAGTTCATGCAAATACTCCGTGGGAGTCTGATTGTACTTGGTCCGGATTTTTTCTCCTTCCTCAATCGTTTCAGCCAGATGGATGTGGAGCGGGATTTTGCGCTTGCGGGCAAGCTCGATGACTCCTTGCAAAGGCTTCGGAGGGCACGTATAAGGAGCGTGCGGACCGAGCATCGTCGTGATTCTGCCATCGCCGGCCCCCGTCCAGTTGTCGATGAGGTCTAAGGCTTCAGCCATTCGTCGTCCTCCGTCATCCTCTAAAAAGACCATGCCGCGAGTCAAGGAAGCGCGTATCCCGGAATCAAGTACCGCTTGGGCAACCGCATCCATATGCACGTACATATCGGCAAAAGCTGTCGTGCCAGAAGCGATCATTTCCGCGATTCCCAGTGTCGTTCCCCAGTAGACATCTTCTCTTGTCATCCGGGCTTCAGCAGGAAGCATCTTTTTGTCCAACCAATCCATCAGCTTGAGGTCATCGGAAAAAGCACGTAGCAAGGACATGCTGGCATGGTTGTGCGCGTTGATGAGACCAGGTATTGCTACCTTATTTTTAGCCAGTATGACACGGTCTGCTTCCTCTTCAAGGGATGGCCCGATTTTGGCGATTCGACCATCCACGATCCAAATATCCCCGAGAAATGGCTTCTCTCCCTCAACCATCGTCAATAACATGCAGTCTTTAATCAGTAACGTTTTCATGGGAAAATCCTCCTTTTTATTCCTGGTAGCGATGCAAGCGTAAAGCTTGACGCCGCGAGAAAGTCAAGGAGGGAATTTTTAGAAAAGGAGAGAACAAATTCAGAAGAGTTGTGCTGAGCTTCGTGATTTTGAAATATTGTTTATTAGATAACAATTGACTAGAGAAATAATGCTACATAAAATGTAGATAAGATTTGGGGGAAGAAAGCGATGTCACATATGTTAAATGGAGGGCTTGTCGGCCTACAAGCAATCTTGGATCAATTGAAGCCTTCAGAGCGAAAAGTCGCTGATTATATCCTGGCTCACCCGGAAGATGTCGTGAAGCTTTCTGTCCAAAAACTGGCGGAATATAGTGGGGTTTCCGAGGCGACGATTATCCGTTTGGCTCGCTCTCTTAATATGAAGGGATATCAGGAGCTGAAGCTGCGCGTCGCGGGAGATTTGACGAAACAGACGGCGATGGGCAGCTATCAGGAGATTATGATGGAGGGTTCAGTTGAATCGATTATGCAAGCGGTCAGTTGGAACAACATTCAATCCATCCAGGATACGCTCTCCGTCTTGTCCAACGAAGAAGTAAAGAAAGCAGTCGACGTGTTGTCGGTAGCCAGGAAGATCGATGTCTACGGGGTCGGTGCATCCGCAGTCATTGCTGACGATATCCGGCAAAAATTTTCGCGGATTAACTTGTGGTGTGAGGCTTATTCGGATTTTCACGCACAATTGACGTCGGCAGTCACTTTAACGGAAAAAGACGTGGTTATCGGCATATCTTATTCAGGACAGACCGAAGACATTATTCAATCGCTGACGGAGGCCAAGCAGCAGGGAGCGACCATCATTACCCTGACCAAATTCGGACCCTCGCCAGTAGCCGAACTAGCCAACATTCGGCTGTTCACCAGCTCGGTAGAAAAAAGCATTCGCAGCGGAGCCATGGCTTCACGCATTGCTCAATTGAACGTCATCGATATTTTATTTATTACCATGATCAGCAGGATGCAAGAGCAAGTCATTCCCCTGTTGGAAAAATCAAGGCTTGCTGTCAGCCGAACGAAACGCTCATCGACGTAGGAGAAGGGAGGGAAGACGTGGACGATTTGGAGCTGCTATTGCAAGGATGGGTGGACAACGGTTTGCTGCCGGGAGCTGCCTTGCGAATCGTGCGTGATCGTCGTATCTGGTATGCGTGTGATGTCGGAACGACGAGTATTGCCAAAGACCAGCGGGTGACGCCGGATACCATGTTTGACCTGGCGTCGCTCACCAAAGTGACGGCGACGCTGCCGGCTATCCTTTTGCTCGTGCAGGAGAGAGTGATAGCGCTAGATGATCAGATTGGTCGATTTTTCCCCGATTGTCCCGCTGATAAAAAGCGGATCACACTCGCACAACTGCTCGCACATACCTCAGGAATGCCGGCAGATTTGGCAGAGAGAAGGCGCGATAGCGAGATCGATTTGCCAGAGCTATTGTATGCGCAAGAATTGATTCACGAGCCAGGGGCCCAGGTAGTTTACAGTGATTTGGGCATGATCTGGTTGGGCCTCGTTATCGAACAAGTAACCGGAGAGCGCTTGGACCAGTTTGTTACCCGGCGCCTCTTCACCCCATTGGGCATGGCACAAACCGTTTACTGTCCAAATCAGCAAATTTATCGGAATATTGCGTCTACTGAGTATTGCCGTCTCACTCACTCCTACATTACAGGCGAGGTTCATGATGAGAAAGCATTTGCGATGGGAGGGGTTGCCGGACATGCTGGACTATTTTCAACGGCTGACGATCTGTGCCGATACGCGATGAGCTGGTTGTACCAAGATCCTCGAATACTTGCGAGCGAATGGTATGAACTGGCGATTCGTAACCATACAGAGCAAGCAGGGGGGAATAGAGGGTATGGCTGGGAGCTCAATCAAGCTTCGACCACCTTGAGCTGTGGAAACGGCTTGCATCGTAAGAGCTTCGGGCATACGGGCTTTACTGGAACCAGTATGTGGATCGACCCGGAGCAACAGTTTGCTGTCATCTTTCTTACCAACGCCGTTCATCTAGGCCGCAATCATCAGCTTCGGCAATTACGACCAATTTTGCACGATGCGGTTACGGCTCAGCTTTTGCAGACCTAAGGGAAGAAAAAGGGGAGGGTTTCGCATGAAGCAATTTCGTTTTCGCTATGTAGCTTCAATCGTGTTGGCTGCAGTTATGGTAGTGACTGGATGTAGCAGTGGAGGAACCGAAACAGAGTCTGGCGGCGGGCAGGGTGGAGGACAGCAGGTAACACTCTCGATGCATAGCTGGCGTGTAGAAGACACAGAGGGCTACAAAGCCATCATCAAAGCTTTTGAGGCAGACAATCCGAATATCAAGATCGACTTCAAACCATTCAAAGCAACGGAGTACAATACCATCCTGAACACGGCGCTCCAAAGCGACAGTGGTCCAGATATTTTGCAACTGCGTCCCTACGCTCCAGGGATTACTCTGGCTGAAGCTGGACATCTGGAGCCTCTCGACAATGTGCCAGGTATATCTACCATACCAAAAGACGTGCTCGCAGCAGCCACAGGTAAAGACGGTAAAGTCTACGGTGTCCCACTATCCCTGAACTCCACGCAATTTTACTACAACAAGAAAATCTTCGAGCAAAATGGTCTCCAGGCACCGAAAAGCTGGGATGAGTTGATCGCGACAGCCAAAGCATTGAAAGAGAAAGGAATCGTCCCGATCTCTTTCGGAGCAAAGGAAGGCTGGCTCCTCTCTCTCAGTCATGGTGTGATTGCCCCTGCTAGCTACAGCGGAACGGATTATCTCGACAAGCTGCTAAAAGGAGAAAGTGACCTGAAAAGCGCCGAGTTCCTCCAATCTGTGCAGCGTATGCAAGAACTTATTCCTTATTTCCCGGAAAATTATGTAGGTCTCGAATTGAATGATATGCGGACGTTGTTCGCCACGGAAAAAGCAGCGATGTTCATCAATGGCAGCTTTGAACTGGAAGGAATCAAAAAGCTCAACCCCGATTTGCCACTTGATTTCTTTCCAATGCCAACCAATGACGGAAAACAAGTCCTGACAACCTGGGTCGATGGTTCCTATGCCGTCAATGCCAAGTCCAAACACAAAGCAGAGGCATTGAAGTTCATGGAATTCATGGCGACGAAAAAGTTCGGGGAGCTATTCGCAAATCAGTTCAAACGAATCAGCGCGGTGCCAGGTGTATCGACTGACGATCCGTTGGTAAACAAGATGGCAGAGCTGTCCCAATCAAGCGCCACGCCCTACTTGATGGTCGTCAGCTTCGCGGAAGGAAAACCGACCACGAAGCAAACATTAGAAAATGCCCTCCAAGGCATGTATTTAGGCAAGCTCACCCCTGAGCAGGTCGTAGAAGAAGTCCAAAAGTCGGCGGCTACCTGGTTCGCTCCCTTTAAAAAGTAGAAAATAGCAAACGAAAAGGGGAGTGGACCTGAGTTGGGTTCACTCCCGGCTTCTAAACAGACCGCGATGATTTTCATAAGAAGGGGTGGGTATCATCGAGACGGTAAACCGGAAAAGCATTCGAACAAAGGGGCAGGTGCGCTGGCTGATTCACTTGTTTCCGCTGCCCGCGCTTGTTATTTATACGTTGTTTGTCGTGTACCCGATCTTTTCGGCATTTTTGTACAGTCTGTACGACTGGAATGGCATCAAGCGCGGGGTTTTTGTCGGACTGCAAAATTTCATTACGTTGTTTACGGTAGAGCCTTTCAACGAAATGTTCTGGAATGCTTTACGGCATAACGTCTTCTACTTTGTGGTCGAAATGATTGTGCAAAATGGGATTGCCTTCGGACTGGCTTTTCTCATCTATCGCAAAATACGAGGTTCCGGGTTTCTCAAGATCGCTTATTTCATGCCAAGGCTGTTGTCTGTCATTGTGATTGGGTTTTTATGGAAATTGATTTTAAATCCGAATTACGGTGCACTCAATACCGTTTTGGGGAAAATTGGTCTCGAAGAGTGGGCCAGACCATGGCTCGGTGATCCGGATACAGCGCTTCTCGCGATTATTTTGATTAACTGCTGGTTTGGCATAGGCTTTGCCATGCTGATCTTTTTGGCGGGACTTCAGTCGATCCCGGAGGATTTGATCGAGGCGGCGAGGTTGGATGGGGCAACAGGCTGGCGGATGTTGTGGAAAATGATTTTGCCGCTGTGCATGCCAGCAATCACGATTATGACCATATTCACGTTCATTCAGGCCTTTGAAGCGTTCGAGCTCGTCTACGCCATGCAAGGCTCGATGGGTGAGCCGTTTTATTCGACGGATACGCTGGCTGTTTACTTTTATCGCATGGCATTTAGCAGCGGAGCTGGGGATGTCACACTTGGACTCGGTTCGGCATTGGCTGTCGTGTTGTTTTTCATCGTCGGATCTGTGTCGGCGCTGTCACTCTATTTGATGAGGAAACGAGAAGTCCAACACTAGTTGCGTGTTCCTGAGTGGAAAGGAGGATGCGATGTGAAGATGACTATGGGTGGGAGAGCTGTATCTTATGTGCTGGCGTATTTCTTTGCGTTAATCGCGTTATATCCGATCGTACTGATGATTTCTTCTTCCCTGAAAACGAATATGGAGATTTTTGCGAGTCCGCTCTCCCTTCCGAAGACGTTTAGCCTGGATACGTATAAAAAGCTATGGGAAGCGGTGCCTTTTGCTGACTTTTTGTGGAACAGTGTATTCGTCAGTGCCATGTCTGTCTTGTTGATTACGGTTTTTTCAGCGATGGCGGCCTTTTACCTGTCGCGCTTTTCCTTTAAATGGACAGGAGGGTTATACTTCTTTTTCATTGTTGGCCTGATGATTCCGATCAAGCTGGGGATCGTTCCCTTGTTTCTGCTGATGAAGAATCTCGGGCTCTTGAATTCACTGTGGTCGCTGATTTTGATTTATACGGCGAGTGGCATTCCGATCTCCGTTTTTATTTTGACGGGCTTCTTTCGGACGTTGCCGATTGAGCTGGAGGAAGCGGCGCGGATCGATGGGTGCAGCCATTTTCAGGTGTTTTGGCGTGTGCTTTTGCCACTGATTCGTCCGGCCTTGGCTACGGTGATTATTATTAATTTCATCCATGCGTGGAACGACTTTTTCTTCCCGTTGATTTTCATTCAAGAGGAAGCGCTCAAGACGATTCCGGTAGGCATGATGGTGCTTTTTGGAGAATATGAAACAGACTGGAGCCTGTTGTTTGCTGGGCTCACGTTGTCTGCCTTACCGATGATCGTCGTGTTTTTGATGGCATCGAGGCAGTTTATGGAGGGGTTGACGGCAGGTGCAGTCAAGTAATGGGGAAAAGTGGTTCATCGGGATCGATGGAGGCGGAAGCAAAACCAGAGCAGCGATCTGCAATGAGACGGGACAGGTTCGAGCAATTGTGGTGGGCGAATCATCCAACCCGCTCTCCAGGAGCTGGGGAGACGTGGAAGCTACTCTGCGCCAACTCATTGAGGCTGTAAGGATAAAAGCAGGTGCCAAAGAAGAGGAAGTAGCCAGCCTGTTTATCGGGCTTGGCGGTGCAGATCGTCCGCAGATCAGGGAGAGAATTCAGCATGCCTTTGTCGAAGAGTGGGGAGAACGGCTGTTGATTGATAACGATGTCATCGCAGCTCTTTACGCGGGAACATGGGGGCAGCCAGGCGTCGTTCTGCTTGCTGGTACGGGCTCGATTGCCTGTGCTTTTTCAAAAGAGGGGGCGCGGCACCGTGTAGGCGGATGGGGGTATCTGGTAGGAGATGAGGGCAGCGGGTTTGATTTGGGTAAAAAAGCGGCAATCGCCGTATTGCGCGAATACGATGGGCGCGGTGAATCGACCGTACTGACGGGACTGTTTATGGACCACTATGGCGTAGAACGTCCTGATGAGCTGATCAACCTGATCTACGGGGGAAGTAATCCGCGAATGGAGCTGGCAAAAACGAGCCAACTCGTGGAACAAGCCGCAACACTAGGCGATCCTGTGGCAAATGCATTGATCATGCAAGCAGTGGAGGATTTGCTAGAATTGGCCGATGCTTGCTTAAAACAGGTCCAGGAGCCTGTACCGGTCGTTTTGGCAGGAGGATTGTTAACTGCCGGTACAATCCTTCGGGAACAACTGGTTGCGAGCGCTTCGTTTCAAACGGTGATTCCCACAGTTTCACCTGTCGTCGGAGCACTTGTCGCGGCAATTACGAGGCTAGGCTTGGCTGTTGACGAAAAAATGGCTGAGCAATTGCGTGTCAGCGCAGCGATACTGGAAAAATCGCACATTTAAATTTTTCGGGGGATGGAAACAACAGAGCGAATAGGGTAAAATTGGGTGAGAATAGGATTTGAGAACGTTGCAGGCTATTTCCGTAATTTGGAGTAGCCGTTTTCTCGTCCCAGGAGGGAGGGGCACGATGAAAAACTTATTGGACAGTGGATGGAGAAGTGGTCATCTCTATCGTTCCTTCTTTGATCAAATGATTCAGGCTACTTTTCTGCTCGATCAATTTGGTAGAGTTTTTAAAGGCAATCCTGCCTGCCAAGTGTTGAATGGGTATGCCGTAGAAGAATGGGAAGGGTCCTCATTTTGGAAGCTGGCTGTTTCGGAAGAACAGGAAATGGTACGCCTTCAAACACAATTTGCGATGAATGGCGATCCGAGACCTTATTACTCCGCTTTTCGTCATAAGGATGGGGCAAGTATTCCCGTGTATATTACATATGGAACCTTTTGGGAGGAAGGCACGTCTATTGGGTATTATGCGATGGTGCAGAAGCTTCCGGCCTCGTTTGGGAACAGCTATGGTTCCGAACAGTGCAGAGTATTGGATATTTCGGGTGAAGGTGCGTTCGTCTACCATGCTGGGGAGCTTCAATACGTCAATCAAGCAGGGATGCAACTAGTTGGGGCTTCCGGCTTGGACGAGCTGTTATGGTATCCTTTTCAGTCGTTTTTCCATCCCCGTGATGTACCGAAGATCAAGGGGCTACTCCGCATTTTGGAGGAAGGGGAAACGGCCGCGCAGATTGAGGTTGAGCTGATCCGCTTGGATGGCAGTCGGACGGAGGTAGAAGTGTGTGGAACATCCGTGCCGATGCAGGACAAGCCCTCCATATACATACTGATCCGAGATATTACGGAACGCAAACGGGCGCAAGAATTTTTGCAAAACTCGGAAAAACTCGCGCTCGTCGGGCAATTGGCGGCAGGGATCGCACATGAGATACGCAATCCGCTTACCTCGTTAAAAGGCTTTGTGCAATTAATGCAAAAGGATGGCATGAGGAAGCCAGAATACTTCTCGATCATGAGCTCGGAATTGGCGCGGATCGAGATGATTGTTACAGAGCTGTTGGTCTTGGCGAAGCCGCATACGGCAGTGTTTGAAGCCCGCGATCTGTCCAACCTGATCACGCATGTGGTGACTCTCTTGGAGACGGAGGCAATTTTGAAAAAGGTCATGATTCAGGTCGTTTTCGAATCGGAAGTCCCCATGATCCATTGCGATGAGAACCAGTTGAAACAAGCCTTCATTAACTTTTTGAAAAATGGGATCGAAGCGACCTCAGGGAATGGAGAAATTGTGATTCGGCTGCGGTGTGAAGATGACCGAGTCGTCATTCGGTTCGAAGATAATGGAGTAGGTATCCCGGCTCATCAGTTGGCGAGATTGGGAGAGGCTTTTTTCACGACGAAGGAAACGGGGACGGGCCTGGGATTGATGGTGAGCCGCAAAATCATCGAGAACCATCGGGGGACTCTGCGGTTGATAAGCACCCCAGGTAACGGAACGGCAGTCGAGGTATGCTTGCCGATCAGCAGCTAGGAGGACGACTGGATGAACAAAAATACGGTACTGACAGCAGGCTTCGCCCAAATCCCCAAGGGAACTACCTTGTACGAGGTTTCTACCATGGTTGGCTGTGTACTCATCATTGATGTAGACGCCGAAGTGATTTGCGACGCCAGCTTTACCTTTGTCATGGACAAGACGAGCGAGTTTTTGGTGAGCTTGCTGGTAGGCAAGACAGTTGCAGATGGCATGCAGGAGATCACAAAGGCGATCCAAGAACGTTTTTTAGCACCTGGTCAGGGAGCTGTCTTGCAAGCCATCCGTGCAGCTATTGAGCGATATCATGAAAAAAAAGCGTAAAGCTACCCAATAGCCGGAGGGTTAAATATGCATGAGAAGCAAGACGTTAGAGAAGCGTATGCAAGACAGTTGTTGGAGCGTTATAGCCAATGGCTCGGCAACATAGAAGCAGTCGAGCTTGGCGAGGTCGAAGCGTTTTCTCGTGAGGTGGACAGTATGCTGGCGGAGCAGGACAGTGTCTTGCATGCAGAACTGCTGAAGCAGATTGTGGAGCTGCGAAATAAGGTAACCGAAATGATGTGGATCTCCGAGCACATGAAGATTTTACATGACCTCAGCCACATTTTTGCGAAAACGTTTGAGGAAAGTAAAATTTTGTGGAAAGCATTCGAGCTGGTCTCGCGCGTGATGCGTGCAGATGCTTTCTTTATTGCCTTTTATGATGAAGGCGACAGTGAGATCAAAATTCCGATCAGCATCGATAATGGGGTCAATTACGGTCCGCTCACGATTCCCTATGGGCAAGCAATGGTATCCAAAGTGATTGATACGCGGGAAACTATCCACATCAAGACGATGAAGAACGAGCCAAGCGAGCCAGAAATGATTCGCTGGGGAAGCCCGGAAATTGATACGAATACATGCATTTTCGTTCCACTCATGCTGGGGAATCAGATCAAGGGCGTTATTTCTGCCCAGTCTTATCGCGAATTCGCTTATAAAAAAGAGCACGAGGAACTACTGAAAATCATTGGTTTTCAGGTAGCAAGTGCTATCGAAACGGCGCGTTTGTATGAGCGAATGTACCAGATGTCGTTTCAGGATGAGCTGACAGGGATTGCGAACTATCGTGCATTCCATCGTGATTTGGAAAAGCTGCTGAGTGAAGAGGATGCGTCTGTCTCTTTGATCATGCTGGATTCCGACAGCTTAAAAGCGGTGAACGACCATTATGGTCATCATGCAGGGGACGCACTGATTAAGCAAATTGCCGAAGCGATGAAAGAAGTGGCCGGGCCGGAGGATACTGCGTATCGTTATGCGGGAGACGAGTTCATGCTGCTCTGCCCAGGATCGTCCAAGGAGATGGCGGAGGAAAAAGCGCATGCCATTCGGGAGTATTTGCGCTTGCGCCCCTTAACACAGGACGATTGCTGCATCTTGATTGCGGTCAGTGTTGGAATTGCGCGCTACCCTCAAGACGCAAACACGGCTGATGGCTTGAAGCGGGCAGCAGATGAGGCACTGTACCGCTCCAAGCGCAAAGGAAAAAACTGTACGACCGTGTATGCAGCCGGCTAAGCTTTCTGCTGACGCATGGCGAATAGAAACGTCAAAATTGGCGAGATCCACAGGTAGATGACATAAGGTAAGTATTCCAGTGTAGATACATGCAAGGTGGCGGTAAAGAATGCACCGCTTACCCCCCATGGAATGAGTGGGTTGACGAGTGTCCCGCAGTCTTCTAGAGTACGAGACAGTCGTCTGCCCGCCATTCCGCGAGCTGCAAATGCTTCACGAAACATCTGTCCAGGGAGCAGGATGGACAAGTATTGTTCTCCTGTCAGCAGATTCACGAGTATAGAAGAAGATCCGGCAAGACCGACCATCTCGGCGTCTCGTTTGATTCGATTGATGAATCCGGAAAAGAGAGAATGAAACACACCGCTGTATTGCAGGATGCCCCCTAAAGACAGGGCAATCAAAATCAAGGCGAGGGACCAGGTCATCGACAACAGTCCACCGCGGTCCACAATGGATGCAACGGCTTCATTGGCGATATTGCTGACGAAGCCTTTTTGCATGACAGTCATCCATTCGACCGGAGAAGTAACTCCTTCGGAAAGAGCAGCAGTAACAATCCCGCTCAAAATCCCGAATACCAATGTAGGCAAAATTGGTTTTCGCAGCGCAGAGCATAACAGGACGACGAATGCTGGCAGTAGCGATAAAAGGCCAAGCGAGAAGTTTTGTTCCAAAGCAAGCTGGATTTCTTGAATCGCATCTAGATTCACATTGGCACTTTGTCCTTGAATTCCGAAGAAAATCGCGGTAATGACAAGGGCAGGAACGGCAGTGCGTGACATGAACTTGACGTGCTCCGACAAGGAAACGCCTGCAATAGCTGCCGCAAAGTTGGTCGTGTCGGAGAGCGGCGACATTTTATCCCCGAAGCATGCTCCACAAATAATGGCTCCGGCTGTAATCAATGGATCAAGTCCGAGAGCAGTCGAGACCCCCATCATAGCGACCCCTACCGTACTGATCGTGGTAAAAGAGCTTCCTGTAACAGTCGAGACGATCACCGTCAGAAACAGGGCGGAGAGTGTGAAGTACTCCGGTGAGATGAGCGAAATGCCGAGGTGCAAAATCATCGGTACGGTTCCACTCATCATCCATACCCCGATCAAAATGCCGATTAAGGAAAGAATCAGCATGGGGGCGATCGCGGTTTGAATGCCTTTGATCAAGCCCTCCTCCATTTGCTTCCACGGAACGCCGAACAGAAAGAGAAGAGTGGCAGCGCCAATGGTTGCGAGGAAGAGCGGCATATGCGGCTCAACTTTGCCCCAGAAAAGGGCAGGAAACAAGATTCCGAATACGGTGACAAGCACCCAAATACTTTGCGAAAAAGATAATGGCTTGTTCATAATGGCAACTCCTTGTTAAATCAGGCTGAAGCAGTGAGAAGGGACGTTTTTACTTTCGTACTTTTGTGCTTTCTTGCTTCTTTGCTTTTGTGCGTTCAAGTGTTAGTGGTACTTTATCCTGAATTACTTGTTTCGTCAACGAAATCGGGTGAATTCGGAATCGTAAAATAATTCAGGGCAGCGAGATGCAAAAATAGGTTGTCTAAACGGCAGTGATCAGTCACGTCCGCTACTCCTCAGAGGGGCGGACTTTTTCGTGCGCTTTTTTATAATAAGACCTTATTTAAAATTATTATAAAAAGATATTGACTTTCAAATTATATCAAGTACAATGATAATTGTTCCTAGTTGATAATAATTATAATTTGATAATAAGGAAAGGGGGAGCCGCCCATGTATGATGTCATCATCATCGGTGGAGGACCAGCTGGTGCTTCCGCTGCCATTTATACAGCTCGTGGAAATCTAAAGACGCTCGTCATTGATAAGGCACCCGGAACCGGGGCGCTTGCCCTGACACATAAAATCGCCAACTACCCAGGGGTGGAGGGCGAGATGACTGGGAAAGAACTGTTGGATAAAATGCGCAGACAAGCGGAGGGCTTCGGTGCAGAATTCATTCAGACTACGATTTCTGCGGTAGATGTAGAGGATGAGGAAAAAAGCATCTTCACGGCTCATGGTACTTTCCAAGCGAAGGCAGTGATCGTAGCGACTGGTTCCAAAGGACGTAACCGTATGCTCCCAGGCGAAGAGCAATTACTCGGGCGAGGCGTGAGCACTTGCGCGACATGCGACGGAGCTTTTTATGAAGGCAAGCACGTTGCAGTCATCGGTGATACGGAGGAAGCATTGGAAGAAGCGCATGCACTGACCAAATTTACAGACAAAATCACTTTCTTGGTGCCTCGCGCTGATCTTCAAGGGGTAGAAGGACTACCAGAGCTGCCAAACACGGAAATGCGTTTCCGTACACGCCCATTGGAAATCGTGGGAGAGAAGGCGGTCGAAGGGTTACGCATTCGCACGGCAGAAGGAACAGAAGAAATGCTGTCCGTTGATGGAGTCTTCGTCTTCCTTTCTGGCAGCAAGCCGGGTACCGATTTCTTGGATGGACAAGTTCCCCTCGATGAGGAAGGATTTATGATTCTGGATGAGTTCATGCAGTCTTCTGTTCCAGGCGTATTTGGAGCGGGTGAGGTACGCAAAACACCTGTGAAGCAAGCAGTAGTCGCTGCGGCAGACGGTGCCATTGCAGCTATGGCTGTAGACAAATACATCAACAAGCGTTCCAAAGTTGTCCCCCAATACAAATAGAAGAAAAGGAGAGAAACAAACATGGCACAAGCAATCGTATACTCCAGCACAAATTGCAACTTCTGCAAGCAATTAAAGTCGTATTTGACAGAACAAAACATTTCTTTCGAAGAGCGCAACATTGATGAAAAAGACGAGTATGGCCAGGAGCTGAGCCGTTTAGGCGTGATGTCTGTTCCTTTGACAGTCATTGGTGAAAAGCAAATTTTGGGCTTCAACCCGACACGTATCAAAAAAGCACTGGCAGCATTGGAAGAGGCTGCGAAGTAATTTTTATCAGACACCATATAAAAGGAGAGATTTATCATGACAATACAGCAAACGATTCAGCTTCAAGTAGGAAAACCAGCACCTGACTTTAACATGCTTACAACGAAAAACATCGAGACACTGGAAGAACGTGTGTCGCTGGCTGATTACAAAGGAAAATGGCTGATTTTGTTCTTCTGGCCGTTCGACTTTACATTCGTTTGCCCGACAGAAGTAACTTCGTTTAGTGACAACATGGAAGAGTTCGAGGATTTGGATTGCGAAGTGCTGGGCGTATCCACGGATAGTGTACATACGCACCGGGCATGGATCAAAACACCACGCGATGAAAACGGCATCGGGGAAGTAAACTTTCCGCTCGCGAGCGACTTCAAAAAAGAGACGGCACGCGCTTATGGTGTCCTGGACGAAGAGACCGGTGCAGCTCACCGTGGTTTGTTCATCATCGATCCAGACGGCATTCTGCGCTACCAAGTGGTAACAGACATGAACGTAGGTCGCAGCGTGGCAGAGACGACTCGTATTTTGCAAGCCCTGCAAGCTGGCGGTCTGTGCCCGGCGAACTGGAAGCCAGGGCAGAAGACGCTGTAATCAATTGCTTCTATATATAAAAGAAGAGGGACAATCCCCAGTCTTTTGCACAGACGGAGGGATTGTCCTTTTTCAATGGAAGGAACACGATGGAGCTAACGTTGACGATTCCATTCCTCTACAAGCAGTTCGTTGTTGATACTCATGCCAGCGGCAGAGCCAAGAGCCGCGGCAGTAATCACTTGGTAGTGTGTAGATGCTGCATCGCCTGCACTGTAGACGCCCGGTACGCTCGTTTTCCCAAAGCTGTCGACAATGACCGTACCTGCTTCCGTTACCTGGCAGCCTAATGCTTGCGGCAAGTCAGATCCAGCCACGAGCTTGGGAGCAAAAAAGATCCCTGTGCACGAAATGCTGTTGCCATCTGTAAGCGCAACGTGCTGAACCATCCCATCGGCAGATGCAATTCGCTCGATCGGAGAGTCAAAGACAGGAACGCGATGCTGCAACAGCTCCAACCTTTGTTCTTCCGTGAATTCATCTGGTCCATTGGTGCAGATTGTGTATTGATTGGTCCAACCAGACAACATTTTTGCCAAGTGCAATGCCTTCTCTCCATTGGCGATTAAGACGAGTGGCTGGTCACGTAATTCCCATCCATCGCAATAAGGGCAGACAAAAGCACTTTTTCCATAGACTTTCTCTAATCCGTTAACAGGCAACGGGAGGTCCTTCATTCCCACTGCGAATAGCAGCTTTTTGCTTTGATAGGTTGTTCCCTGTGCAGTCGTAATGAGAAAATTTCCATCGTGTCCCGTGATTGTTGCCGCTGTATCCTCCACGAAATGGACGGAGGGATAGGCGCTGATTTGCTCCCTGGCAATATGACGAAATTCGCCCGGAGTGATGCCGTCTCTCGTAAGAAAGCCATGCGACTCACGAGTAACACGATTCCGTGGACGGCCTTCATCGATAACGACCACACTTTTTCTTGCCCTGCCAAGAGCGAGAGCGGCACTCATACCTGCTGGTCCTCCACCAATAATCCCTACATCGATAAGTTGATTCATGTTTGTATACCACCTTTATAGATTATTTATATCTGTAATATCATATTAAAACATCTATTATAGACCTTTAATATCTATTATAAACGAACCTTCCTGATAATCAAGCCGAGAAACCCTTTGTATTCTTTTTGTAAATAATCCCTTATATCGGCAAAATCCAACGCCTTCCAAATAGTAGCAACCTACCATTTTCACAAGCGAAAAGGAAAAAAAAGGAAGAGTAAATATACCTAATTGAGAAAATGTGTGGGCCAGAAGACCGTCCCGGTTGCAGGACTTCCCTCCAAAAAACGTAGGACGATGGAGGCGAATCCGTCCCAACATTACAATTTCATGACAAATCTGAAAAAGACACAATAGTGAATTTTGTCTATGGGAACGATTTGCTCCCTATGTTTACAATGACTGTGACGTGGCAACATATCGGAGGTTGACGAGGAATGGAGCCAACAAAAAAGAGAAGATGGCGCTGGATGAGCCTGACCATGCTGATCGTGGTGGGGGCAAGTGCCTTCTGGTGGTTTTGGGCAGCAGACCGTGTCGAAAGCATGGAGACGACTACAGGTGCCCAATTAAAATTTCGCGCGAATGGCGAGCTGTTCGAAGTCTATCAGAATCAAAAATGGCAGCCCTTTTTCGCGAAAGGGGTCAATCTGGGGGCATCGTTACCGGGTCATTATCCGGGTGAGCTTCCCATCACAAGAGAGGATTACATGCGCTGGTTCGCGATGATCGACGAGATGGGAGCGAACGTCATTCGTGTGTATACCATCCATGCTCCTGTCTTTTATGAAGCGCTGGTCGACTACAATCAGCGAAAAGAAGGGGACCCTCTCTACTTGATGCAAGGCATTTGGAGTCCAGAAGAGCTGTTGATTGAAAAGAAAGACGCCTATTTGCCAGAGATTCGCGAGGAGTTTCGACAGGAAATCAAAGATGCAGTCGGCGCTGTCTACGGGGATATCACCCTGCCGGAAAAATCGGGAAAGGCAAGTGGTACATACCGTGCCAATGCGGGCAAATACTTGATCGGCTGGCACACAGGGACTGAGTGGGACCCTGTAATGGTGCGCAACACCAACCGCCTGCATCAAAAAGTTGCACCCTATCAAGGGAAGTACTTCCACGCGACATCGAATGCAACTGCTTTTGAAACATGGATTGCTGAAATGGTGGATACCGTCGCAATGGAGGAGAGCAAATACGGTTGGCAGCATCCGATGACTTTCACCAATTGGGTGACAACAGACCCCTTATCGCATCCAGGAGAGCCGATTCATCATGAGGATTTGGTCAGTGTCGATCCTACCCATATAGAGCCAACGCAGTGGGAGGCAGGCTACTTCGCTTCCTATCACGTGTACCCGTATTATCCGGATTTCTTCCGCTACGACACTACCCTGCAACAGTTGAAGAACGATGCAGGGCAGATCGATACGTACAAAGCGTATTTACGACAACTGAAGCAGTATCACAAAAACATGCCGATCATGGTGACGGAATTCGGGGTCCCGGCATCGGTGGGAGTCGCCCATCTGGGAAATTTGGGGCGCAATCAAGGTGGTCATTCAGAAAAGCAGCAGGGAGAGATCGATGTCGAGCTTTTGCAAGAAATTCATCAGGAAGGGTATGCGGGAGCAATTGTATTCGTTTGGCAGGACGAGTGGTTCAAAAAAACGTGGAACACGATGCGCTTTGAGTTGCCGGAAGATCGGCGCTCCCTGTGGATCAACGTGTTGACCAATGAGTCTCTGTTTGGAGTCCTCGGCATGTACCCGAACAAAGAAGGCGTGCTGACCATCGATGGGAATCGTACAGATTGGGATCAGCTCGTGCCAGAAGAGAAGCAACGCCTCGATGTTCAAGTCCCGGGTGTTGACGAAATCTGGATGACACATGATGAAGGGTACGTTTATTTCCTTGCTCAGTTGAAGGAAGAGTTTGACCCGGCTAAACAACAGCTTTATGTGGGCGTTGATACACTTCCTGGCGGGAACAAGCATGCGGCACAGCTTCCCGGCCTGACACTGGATGAGGGGCTAGAGACGCTGATCGCGTTGGGAAAAGCAGACGAGAGCCAGATTCAAATCGCCGCCAATTACGATTTTCATGCACGCTTATACGGAAAACGCTACGGCATGCTTACGGTTAAAGAAGCGGAGAAAAAAGACAATTCCGGGATATTCAAGCCGTGGAAGCTGGCCGTTAGCCTGGAGATGGAGCCGCCAGACAGCAAGAAGTACTATCCGTTGGAGGAAGTCGAGGTCGGCAAGCTGATCCGGGGAACGACAAATGCCCAAGACCCGCAGTACGACTCACGAACCGCATGGCAAGCGAAGGGCAAAGTGGTAGAGCTGAGAGTACCGTGGATGCTGCTTGGATTTACAGACCCGAGCTCCTTGTCCGTCATGAGCTATGAGGATGATGGCAAAAGCTTCACGACGAAGACGACGAAAGGCATTCGCATCCTGCCGCTCCTGGTGGATACAGCGACGAAACAAATCGTCGGGCAAAACGCTTATGCAGTGACACAGCTCCCGATGTATACATGGCAAGGCTGGGAGCAGGTCGGCTATCACGAACGCAAAAAACAGAGCTATTCCATACTAAAAAAAGCATTCCATGAGATTGAGGCTCCGGTGAAGGTCGGGACTCAGCCTTAATTGGATAGGAGAGTGGCAAACGTGCAAACACCATTGGCGACGGCAATTGTTTTTCTGTACGCGCTATGTGGATTGACAGTACTAGGCTTGCTTGTCTTGTTCGCACTGAAGCTGCGCAACATTTCGGTGGAGAAACAGACCATGCGTTGTCTGGAAAAATATCGCGACTACTTCGTTTACCTGCAAGCACACGGGGAAGAGGAGGAGCGCTTGCAAGTGCCTTATGGCGATGTGACGCAAAAAGAAAAGCAAATCATTCAGAAAAAGCTGTTTGAGCTGATGGAGCGAGTCACAGGCATTCATCGGGACAAGCTGATCTGGCTCTGCGAGGATATGGGACTCGTAGAGCTGGACATGCAAAGACTAAATGGCTGGTGGAAATGGACGAGAGTGGATGCCGCTTACAATTTGGGGATCATGCGCTCCAAGCTGGCCGTGCCTGCTCTCTTAACACTCCTGCATAAAAACACGAATGACATCAGTGTTTTTATCATTGCGCGCTCCGTCGCCAAATGTGCACGCAACACAGAAGATTTGCGGGAAATGGTGACCCACGTTGTCAGAGCGAAGAAAAATGTCCATCAGCTTATCGTGGACATCATCAGTGATTCGCAGGTGGATACGGCACCTCTTTTTGCACAATTTTTACAAGAATCCGATGCTGAACTGGTCCAAATCGGACTGATTGGCTATGCCGTGCATGTCCAGCCTGGCATTGAGCCTGCGCTATACCAGCTCATTCAATCGCCTGACAAGGAAGTCCGAATTAAGGCAGTCAAGCTCATGTGCCGGGATATCCGCTATATGAATGAGCAGACAGTCACTGATTTTATGAATCACAAGGATTGGGAAATTCGGGCAATGGCAGCGAAGGCAATTGGCTCACTGAAATTGCATTCGTACATTTCCTCGCTGAAAAAGGCGGTGGGTGATGCGAACTGGTGGGTTCGTCATCACAGTGCACGCAGCCTGGCGCAGCTAGAGGTCGAAGGCTTTGCTGCCCTGTGTGAAATTTTGCAGGAAGAGAGAAACGGTCATAAGAGCGAGATGGCTCATCAAGTGATCCAGGAGGAGCTGGAAAAAGAGAAGCTTGTTCTACAGGGTGCGACAGCGACAGAGAAGCTCGTGCAATACAACGAAAAGCTGCATCTGTATCGCAAGTCGTATCGCAAAACGATCTCCACGGTTCAGGCACTGGAAAGATAGAGCGAAAGGAGGCTGCCATGAGAGAGTTTCTACTTTACTACGGAGTATTTGCGGTCTATTACGTCATTGCGATCAACTCTTTGTACTTCATCATCATGCTGTTCTCGTTCAAGAGCATCATGGGAATCTTAAAAAGCTCCATCTATTCGAGATTCCAGACACTTTCAGGCTCTGAGCACGTTCCGCCGATTTCGATTCTCGTGCCAGCATACAACGAGGAGCTGACGATTATTGAAAATGTAAGGTCGCTCTTATCCTTGAACTATCCACGCTATGAGGTACTCGTGGTCAACGATGGATCGAAGGATGCTACCTTGCAGGTATTGATTAACGAGTTTTCACTGGTTTACTCCGAGCACATGCCAGTACAGCCGCTTCTTCATACGTCGAAGATCAGGGGAGTCTACCACAATCCGGCTTTTCCGAATCTGTATTTGATCGACAAAGAGAACGGAGGAAAAGCTGACTCGCTCAATGCGGGGATCAACCTCTCCCACTATCCGTTGATCGCTTCTATCGATGCAGATTCCTTGCTGGAAAAAGACGCGCTGATTCGCATTGCGAAGGTGTATATGGAAAACCCGGATGAAACAGTAGCCATCGGTGGAGATATCCGCATTGCCAACGGCTGCAAGATCGAAGACGGTGTCGTGAAAGACATTCGTTTGCCAGATAAGTTTTTGCCGATGATGCAATCCGTCGAATACCTCAAGGCGTTTCTCGGGGGACGGATCGGCTGGAGCGCGATCAACGGATTGATTATCGTCTCAGGCGCGTTCGGTGTTTTTCGCAAGGATTACATCATCAAGGTAGGCGGCTATCGCGAGGGGTATCCGGGTGAAGACATGAACATCATCATCAAGTTGCACAAGTACATGCTGGAAAACAAGCTGCCCTACCGTGTGGCATTTTGCCCCGATGCGGTCTGCTGGACGCAAGCGCCGGATACACTCAAAATTTTGGGCAGTCAACGGCGCAGATGGGGACGCGGGAATCTGAAGAACATGATTGAGTACGGCAGACACATGGCGTTTCGCCCCAAGTACAAGCTGTTCGGGATGCTCACGCTGCCGTTCAATATCTTGTTTGAAACCTTGAATCCGTACTTCCGCATCACGGGTCTATTGGCCCTCATCGGTTACACCATGCTGGATATGACCAATGGCTACGTCCTTTTCATCTACGGCTTGCTCAATGTGCTGTATGGCATGCTGCTTGGCATTGGCTCCTTATTGCTGGAGGAAATCGCGTTTCGACGGTATCCGCGTTTTCGGGACATCGTCAAAATGCTTTTCTATACGATTCTGATGTTCTTCGGCTATCGGCAAATCGGTGTCATCTGGAGATTCCTCGGTCATATTGAATATTTACGCAACAACAACTCTTGGGGAACGATGACGCGGACGAGCTGGCAGACGAAGGGCAGCGAAAACATTTCAAGTTTGGAGGCTAGATCATGAGTAATCTCGTACCTGTTTTTTACGAGCATCTGAGCAAGATGGAAGAGAAACAATTGGCGTGTGGGGTTATTCTTGCGGCTTGCAAAACCCTAACGAAAGAGTCAATGGAGCTGATCAAGCAAGACCTGGGCACTCGTTCAGGAGACGGCTCCGAGATGGCTTTACATTACGCGTATGACAAAAACAAGCAGCTTTTCGGAATACTGCTCGAAGGACAGAAGCTTTCGAGTACCCATTTCTATGCTTTGCGTGTAAAAGACTATTTGCAAGAGCATAAACTGCTAGCAGGTAGCCTCTTCATTGCGAGTTTTCCCGAAAGCTCTCGCTCGTCCGGTCAAATGCTGATGCGGATGATCCAAGAGATGAGAGAGCCAGGCACGCATGGGGAGATCAAGATTTACGAGCAGAATCCCGCTCAAAAAGAGGAGCCGGCAAGTATTTTGCTGGTTAACCATGATGAGACTGTCAACGAATTTTTGAGCATCTACTTTCAACGCAAAGGGTATCTCGTTACGGTAGCCAATGACGGGATGGACGGCATGGAAAAATATCAGGAGGTCGCCCCTGATCTTGTCATTACCGACCTGAATCTCCCTATCCTCAATGGATACCAGCTCATGGAAAAAATCAAGCATATCAGCGCTTCCATGAGCAAGATTATGGTGCTCACTGACAAACGACTGGAAGAAGATGTGCAAAAATCGTTTGCGATGGGAGCATCTGACTACATTACCAAACCATTCTCCCCGGTAGAACTGGAAGCCAGGGTGAAAAGGCTGATTTCATAATTCTAGAAAGAGAAAGGGAGAGAAACGAGGATGGCGAGATACGAGGAACTGCAACAGAAGATTCAACGAAAGACAGCAAAAGTGGGTGTCATTGGGCTTGGGTATGTAGGGCTGCCGCTGGCGGTAGAGACGATCAAGAGCGGTTATACCGTAATCGGAATCGATCTGCATGGCGGAAAAATCGAGAGCCTGAAAAGAGGGGAGTCTTACGTTCAGGATATTTCCAATGAAACCTTGCAGGAATGCCTCGCGACCAACCGCTTTTTTCCGACGACCGATTATAGCGTAATCGAGGAGCTGGATGCGATCAGCATTTGCGTTCCGACGCCACTCAGTCCCAATCAGGACCCGGACACCTCTTACATTACAAACGTTGTCGAGCAAATCAAGCGATTCATGAAAAGAGGAATGCTCATTACGCTGGAGAGTACAACCTATCCGGGAACGACGGAAGAGCTGATCCAGCGGGAATTTGAAAAGCTAGGTTATCGGGCTGGCATCGACTTTTTCCTCTGCTACTCGCCGGAGAGGGTCGATCCGGGCAATCGCAAATACAGTACGTACAATACGCCAAAGGTGATCGGCGGAACGACAGAACGTTGCATAGAGTTAGGCACACTCTTGTACGGTAGCCTGGTCAAAACCGTCGTGCCGGTCTCTTCGCCAAAGGTGGCGGAGATGTCCAAGCTTTTGGAAAACACCTTCCGTAGCGTCAATATTGCCTTCATGAATGAGATGGCGATGATGTGCGACAGAATGGGCATCAATGTTTGGGAAGTAATCAAGGCCGCATCGACCAAGCCTTTCGGGTTCATGCCGTTTTACCCGGGACCCGGAATCGGTGGGCATTGCATACCGCTCGATCCGATGTATTTGTCGTGGAAGGCCAAGGGCTTTCGTTTTCACAGCCAATTTATTGAGATCGCCCAATCGATTAATGACAACATGCCGGACTATGTGCGCAATAAGACAGCACAGGTGCTCAACATTTACGCAAAAGCGATCAACAGCTCGCGCATCTTGATTCTCGGCATGGCCTACAAGCCGGAAGTTGATGACCTGCGTGAATCACCAGGTCTGGAAATTTACGAGCTGTTCACCAATAGCGGAGCAACTGTCGACTATTACGACCCGTATGCGCAGAGCTTTGTGAATAAAAAAGGCGAGATCGTCCATTCCATCGCCAATGACTACGAGGCGTTCAAGACTTACGATTGCATGGTGCTCATTACGAATCACCAATGCTTTGCTTATCAGGAGCTGGCGGATTTGGGAGTGGCCATTATCGATACGCGAAATGCGTTTGAGGGCATCACGAATCCGAATGTATATCGCATCGGAACCTCCGTCGCTATCAGGCAGGAGAAGGAAGTCGTTAGCTTGCTCGCATAATACAAAGTCCGAACAGTATACGCAACAAGGGAGGAACCGATGATATGTGCGGAATTATGGGATATATCGGGAACAAGGAAGCGCAGCCGATTCTAATCAATGGGCTGCGAAAGCTGGAATACAGAGGCTATGATTCGGCTGGCATTGCGATTTGTGACGGAGCAACCATCGGCATTCGCAAAGCAAAAGGCAGAATTGACGTACTGGAGAGCCAAACCCAAAAGTCCGGCTTGCAGGGCTCCATCGGCATTGGTCATACGCGCTGGGCGACCCACGGACGACCGTCTGATGAAAACTCTCATCCTCATTTTGATCAATCCGGCAAGTTCTCGATCGTGCATAACGGCATTATCGAGAACTATCTGGATCTCAAGCAGGAGTTGATTGAAAAAGGCGTGACGTTTACTTCGGAGACGGATACGGAGGTCATCGTGCACCTTTTGGCGCAGGAATACGATGACAACCTGGTTGCGGCAGTGCAGAAGGTCGCTGGCAAAATTCGCGGAGCATTTGCTCTCGGTGTGATAACAGAGCATGAGCCTGACAAGCTGATTGCAGTTCGTATGGCAAGCCCGTTGATTATCGGGGTAGGGGAGAATGAGAATTTTATCGGTTCTGATATCCCGGCGATCCTGGAGCATACGCGCGATGTGTACGTTCTCGAAGACGGAGACCTGGCGATTCTGACCAAAGATTCAGTTCACCTCATGCGTCTGGATACGACTGAGCCAATCGAGCGAGAGCTGGTGCGTATTGAGTGGGACAAGGAGCAAGCGGAAAAAGACGGCTTTGCTCACTATATGCAAAAGGAAATTTACGAGCAGCCGCGAGCCCTGCGCAATACCATGACAGGTCGAATCGATGCTACCCAGCAAAAGGTTGTTTTCCCCAATCTTCAGCTATCGGAAGCGAGTGCCAAGAATGTGGAGAAAATCTACATTGTCGCATGCGGTACCGCTTATCATGCTGGCTTGATCGGCAAGCATGTGATCGAACGACTGGCACAGATTCCGGTAGAAGTAGATGTAGCGTCGGAGTTTCGTTACCGTCGCCCGCTCTTTCAGCCCAATACGCTTACGATTGCCGTCAGTCAATCAGGGGAGACAGCAGATACATTGGCAGCCATGCGGGAAGCCAAACGAAACGGCTCAGCAGTACTCGCTATTACGAATGTAGTCGGTAGCTCGATTGCCCGTGATGCCGATGATGTGATTACGACAAATGCAGGTCCGGAAATCGCGGTTGCTTCGACGAAGGCATATACCTCGCAGCTGATTGCGTTTTACTTGTTCGGCATTTATTTGGCACAAGCGAAGGGGACGCTGGACGCTGACACCCGTGCTTCACTGCTTCACCAACTGACCAGTCTTCCGGATCAAGTCGAGCATATACTCGCGCATGCAGATGAGATACGTCATTTTGCTGAATCGATCAAGGACGAGCAGCATCTGTTTTTCATCGGACGAGGACTCGATCATGCGGTATCTATGGAAGGCTCGCTCAAGCTGAAGGAAATCTCGTATATTCACTCGGAGGCGTATGCGGCAGGAGAGCTAAAGCACGGCACGCTGGCGCTGATCGAAGAGGGAACGAGAGTCATCGCCCTGGCTACACAGGATGAGCTGCATGAAAAAATGATCAGTAATATTACAGAAGTGAAAGCCCGTGGAGCAAAAGTTCTCGGTATTACCTTGGAAGGACATGTAGAGCTGCATCGCTCGGTTGATGATGTTTGCCTGATTCCGCAGACAGATGCCTTGCTTACACCTGTTCTAGCCGTTATCCCCCTTCAGCTCATTTCCTATTACACTTCTGTTGCGCTCGGCAATGACGTAGATCGTCCACGAAATTTGGCCAAAAGTGTAACAGTTGAGTAAACACAAACGTCAGTCGTAAAGAAAGGTAGAGCATTCAAGAAGGGGGAAAGATGAATGAACACCTCGAATCGGACGTTGAATCAGGAGAAATTACTGGAGATTATGCTTCAGGCCTATCAGCTGGGCGTGCAGAGGAAAGACATTAATTTGACCATGATGATTGACACACTGACCTACGAATTGAAACCATACTTCGATCAGCAAATCCAACAAGGTCAGCTTGCAAAAGGGGAGCTGACCAAGACGGAGGCGATAGGATGAACATACATGCAGTAGTACTCGCAGCAGGAAAAGGAACCAGAATGAAATCTTCGCTCTACAAGGTCATGCATCCAATTTGCGGGAAGCCGATGATTGAACATGTCGTAGAGACATTGGAAGCATTGTCACTTCGCCACTTGGTCGTCGTTGTCGGCCACGGAGCCGAAGTGGTCAAAGAGCAGTTGAAAAACCGCGTTCAGTATGCGTATCAACCGGAACAACTCGGTACTGCTCATGCTGTTTGGATGAGCCAGGAAATTCTTGGAGCGCAGGATGGCGTGACGATTGTCATGAATGGCGATACCCCGCTCGTACAAGAACAGACGCTGCGTAGTTTGCTCGAATATCACCAGTTGAAACAGGCAGCAGCCACGGTTTTGACCGCCATTGTGGACGAGCCTACAGGCTATGGCAGGATCATTCGCGACGAGAACGGCGATGTCCGTAAAATTATCGAGGAAAAAGACGCGACCTTGGGCCAAAAAAAGGTGAACGAGATCAGCACCGGAATCTTTTGCTTCGACAATCAAAAGCTGTTTTCAATGCTGCCGATGGTCTCCAACGAAAACGCGCAAGGGGAGTTTTACTTGCCGGACGTTCTGGGGCTTTTGCAAGAGCAAGGTCATTTGGTAACGGCGTTTGCAACGGATGATCCCGAAGAAGGCAATGGCGTCAATGATCGTGTGCAGCTCGCTGATTTGGAACAGCTGATGCGCAAGCGAATCAACGATTTCCATATGCGAAACGGAGTTACGATGATAGACCCGAACTCGACTTACATCGATGCGGGCGTAATGATCGGGCGTGATACGGTGCTCTATCCGGGAACCTGCCTTTTTGGCGACACACAGATCGGTGAAGGCTGCCAGATCGGGCCACACGCGCTGGTCAAAAACAAGAGTATCGAGGATTATACCAGAATTCAGCCGTTTTCAGCGGTTGACGGCAGTACGTTTGGTGAGCGGGCTTTTGCTAGAGTGGGAGCGACGACACAACTGTACGGTATCGACCAGCGCTGATGCAGGTAATTCGTCGATATAGCTGGCTTTGGATAGCGCTGCTCCTTGTGACAGTGGCTTCGATCATCATGCTGTCGTTGGCAAACACCCGCTCCGCCCTGACAAAAGCAACCTGGATATGGGATGCCAAGCAAATAGAGACCCAAACCGAGGAAATGATCGCGTTTGCCGAGAAAAACGATATCAACCTGATCTATCTTCACGTTGAACCAGCAGCTGTTGCGCCTCAGACGTATCGTACCTTCATTGAAAAAGCCAACCAGGCAGGTATTAAGGTAGAGGCGCTTGGCGGTGACCCCAATTGGGCGTTAACAGCGAATCGCCAGAGCATCGACGATCTGATCTCCTGGGTGAAGGCGTTCAATCGCAGTGCCAAGTCAGATGAACAATTCTCGGGGATTCACGTCGATATCGAGCCGTATCTGTTGCCTGCATGGAAGGAAGACCAGGGAGAAATCGTCCGGCAATGGCTGGAAAACGTCAGCTATCTGGCGGCAGAGACGAAGAAGGATACGGATCTCGCTGTCGGTGCCGACTTGCCTTTTTGGATCGACTCCGTAAACGTTCCTGACAGTGATGAAAAAGTGAGCAACTGGATGGTGCAGCGACTCGACAGTATTACGTTAATGGCCTACCGCAATCAAGCCCTTGGGCAAAATGGGATCGTCGAAATCGTAGAAAAGATCGTCGATGATGCCAATGTACGCAAAAAAGGGTCGGTCATCGTAGGCGTCAACATCATGGAAACGATGGAAGGCGCTCATGTGAGCTTTTATGAAGAAGGCACAAAAGAGATGAACAACCAGTTGGCCATTTTACAGGAGGAGCTGTCTAGCAATCCGGCGTTTGCAGGAAGTGCGATCCATGATTACGAGAGCTGGAAGCACGCAAGTCAACGAGAGGAGCAACTTTGACGAATGAAAGCTGCGCGCATCTATTTGAGTGTTCTCTGCCTGACGGTCGGCTTTCTGTTCGGCTTTTCCCCCGCGGAGAAGAAGAGTAAAGCAACGTGGATCTGGCAGTCCGAAATGATCGGGAGAGAGAAACAAGAGATTCTCGATTTCTGCAAAAGTAACGATATTAATCTCGTCTACTTGCGAATCGAAATGAACAAGCCCTATGATTACTACCGCGATTTTATCCGCGAAGCGACAGAGATGGGGATCGAAGTTCATGCGGTTGCTGGCCATCCGGCATGGGCACTCAAAAGCAATGAAAAGCGGATGATGAATATCGTCCACTGGGTAAAAAGCTACAACCGTGAAGCGCAGAAGAATGAGCGAATTCGCGGGATTCAGTTAGACATCGAGCCGTATCTCCTGCCTTTTTGGGAGGCCGATCAGAAGCGGATTATCCGTGAATGGCAAGCCAATGTGCAGGCGTTCACAGCCGAGGTGTCAAAAGATGAGGATTTGGTTGCCAGTGCAGCCATTCCATTTTGGCTGGACGATATTCCCGTTCCGGGACAAGAAGAGATGTCCTTGTCCAAATGGATGATCAGCCAGTTTGATACGGTATGTATCATGGCGTATCGTGACACACTTTCCGGTCAGAACGGCATTCTGAATTTGATTGATCAGGAAATGAAGGAAGCGGATGAATTAGAGTCGCGTGTCTTGGTTGCTGTGAATATGAAGCCGCTGGATGAAGACCACACTTCTTTTGCAGAGGAAGGTCCGGCTCTCATGAAACAGCAAGTAGAGCAATTGCCTGCACATTTGGCACAGCATCCGTCCTTCTCTGGTGTCGCGATTCATGATTATCGCAACTGGAAGGAGGCGATTCCACTGCCCCCGGAAACGAAGCAACGCTACAAAGGCACCTACATATGGCGTGCAGAATTGCTTGGCACGGAAAAGGAGGAAATTCTCTCCTTTGCGGAACAAAACGGGGTGAATCTCCTCTATGTTCGTCTCGATTTGGAGCAGCCGATTTCCTATTACCGCGATTTTGTGAGAGAGGCCCGTGAAGCGGGGATCGAAGTTCATGCGATGGGCGGTCATCCGATTTGGGCGATGTCTGAAAGTCGGAGCAAGATCATAAAGCTCGTGAATTGGGTGAAAGCCTACAATGAGTCTGTCTCGACAAAAGAGCAATTTCACGGCATTCACTTAGATATTGAGCCGTACGTCCTTCCTGCCTGGCGTGAGGATAAAGAGGCAGTTTTACGCCAGTGGATGGGTAACATCGAAGCTTTTGTCGAAGAGACCAAGAACGGAACTTCCTTGGAAGCAAGCGTCGACCTCGCGGCGTGGCTGGACAAGACACCGACTCCAGGTCAGCCCGAGTTGCCGTTTTCGCACTGGATGATCAAACAGCTTGATCATACGACTTTGATGGCTTTTCGTGATCGAGCTCCCGGCATCATCGGCTTGGTCGAAAATCAGATGAAGTACGCAGAGAGCCTCCAGAAAAAGCTGGTCGTCGCTGTGGAGACGAAAGAGAGCCACGAAGGGAACGGGATCACCTTTTACGAGGAAGGTATGGGCGAAATGGATCGACAGCTAGATCTGGTGACAAAAGTGCTGGATCGATACTCCTCTTATTGGGGGATCGCCATTCATGCGTATGACTACTGGAAAAACGGGAAAGAGTAGGCTGCCTGGATCGTGCACCTTTGTTGTAAAATAGAAGAAAACGAGCGTCGGAAAGAGGAGAACAAGCCATGCGAGATGTGCAAAACCGACATCGAAATCTTCCGCAGCGTACGCCAGAGATGCTGTACAACGTGGTGCGCAAGTTTTACCGTGGAGCAGTCAGTCATTTTGACCTGATTCAGGAGAAAAAACAGGAAGCACGTGCAGCCTTGGAAGCTGGTGACCACGACAAAATCCGTGCAGCCGTGCACACGTTATTCTTGGAGTTCCATTTTTATGTGACCTGCTGGCTCCAGATTGAGCTTGCCCTGTATCGGCTGGCGCGTCAGGATGAGCGTCTTGCACAAGTGATGGAAAGATATCGATCATCGATGGAAAAGCATGTAGCGGTACGGCAACTGCTGGAACAGACGGAGGCGTGTGTGGAGGCGCAGTTTCAACCAAACGGGGATGGATGGTCCTGCGTGCAGAAGGATGCCTACGTGTTTGGCAGCATCATTTTTACAGTGGATGAAGAGAGTCTGCAAGATTTGCATGCTGTGTATCAGGCGATTTGGGGAAATGTAGACTGCTAAACGATCACTCATAACAAAAAGCGTGACCGTCGCGATGGATGGTCACGCTTTTTGCATTTAGAAAGTTCCTGGGAAGATTGACCCTGTGTGTGGAGCAGCCTGACCTGGAGCGTTCAATTGGCGCACCTCTTGCACATTCGTGCCAGCAAAACCCGGATTGAAGACAGATTGTGCTCCCATGCCGAGTGTATTAGCATAAGCCTGCTGTTGCTGTAGAGGCTGCTGTTGCTGTAGAGGCTGCTGTGCTTGCAGACCGAAGCCCGTGTTGTTCAATTGGCGTACTTCTTGAACATTGGTTCCGGCAAAGCCTGGGGAAAAGATGCTGCCAGCATTTCCAGCTTGGTTTACAAAGCCCGTTTGTCCAGGGAAGCCAGTTTGACCTGCGAAGCCAGTTTGACCCGCAAAGTTGTTATAGCCAGCTTGATTTCGCGCCTGAACCTCTTGAACATTGGTTCCAGCAAAGCCGGGAGAAAAGACCGAGTTCGCTCCGCCACCAAATGCTGGTTGATACGATGGCTGCGCCTGGATGTACTGGGATGCCTGATTTTGCCCAAAACCAAATTGTTGTTGCTGCTGTTGTACTGGGTAGCCAGCATTTTGCTGTCTTACTTCTTGAGCATTGGTATTTGCAAAGCCTGGGGAAAAGATGGATTGGGCACCACCGACTCCGCCACTGAAGGATGCAGCAGATGAAGGCGCTCCGATGGATGGTGCATGACCACCTTGGTTCCAATACTGTACTTCTTGTACGTTGGTTCCAGCGAAGCCTGGTTGGAACATAGAACCTGCAGGGCTTACTGCACCGAAAAATTGAGGTTGTTGCTGGGATTGCATCATATTGTTATTTGTGTAGGTCATGGTTAAGACCACCTCCATGGAGTATTTTTTCCAAGCTTGGTTTTGTCATGCATCCGATAACGAAAAAAACATGCCGGAGTCTAAACGGCATGTTCCTTTAAAGCAAAACGTGAGACTTGCCTCATTGTTCAGTGCTACTCGCATGTACAACCAGCATACTCAATGCGGTAGCGTTTATCTACAACCAGGAAGGATTGACCCCATTTCCAATAGGAAACGGCGAATGTTTTCTCGTTTCTGGACCTTATGAGCCAGCAGTCTGAGGGTCAATCGCGTCAGCCAGTCGTTCGTTGGGTGATGCGCAGTTCCCCTTCCTGACGGGCAAATCGCACCAAGGACGTCTGTGAATCAGCTAATGCTGCTTGACTCCCTTATCCTGCGGCACTCCCTCGCTTGCTCTGCAAGTGAGAGACATGCTGTGCGTAGTGGATCAAATTCGCTAACGATAATCGTCGAATCGATGGTTCATCGAATTTCTCCGGCTTTGCATTCGCTTCAAAGAGCCATAGCTTTCCTTCTTCTGTCAAGCCAAGGTCCATCGACATCTCAGCTAAATCTGTCCATTCTGCATTTAATGACCGTGCGATGGCGAGCGCCGTATCGTGAATGTGTCTTTCCATTTGCTCGTGATTATTATGAAACAAGGCTTGCATAACGGTAGATAACGAGTGGATCGAGCCACCGCGTGGCACATGAGTGGTGATGCTTTGCGAGCCAGACCTTCTAATGCCAACTCCGGTTACGCTCCACTCGCCCTCGCCATCTTTCTGCACGAGGACGCGCACATCAAAAGGTTTGCCGTTGTAACGGGCACGACGAATACCTTGCTGCATGATGTACTTCTGCTGTTTGACATGAAGTCTAATATGCTTCCATACGTCATTCAAATTGGAAAAGCGGCGAGTAATGGCCTTTTGCTCCTTTAACCGTTGCAGGAACCACTTATCGTTTCTGAAATCAATGCGCATAATTCCCTGACCAGCTCTACCGCGCACGGGTTTCAAGTAGACAAAGCGATGTTCTGTGCAAAAGCTTCGAAACCGAGCCAAGGTGTCCAATTGTTTTGTCTCCGGTAGAAAAGCTTGCACTTCCAAGTGGGACTCAAGCATCGTAAAGAGCTGTTGCTTGTCAAAAAAGCCGCGATTAAACAATGTGACATTTGGCATCTCATGTATGCGGTTCAATGCTCTGCGGACTTCAGGTCGCCGTTCTGCTTTTCTCGTCGGTATTCGGTTGTAAACCACATGGGGGAAAGGTAGAATCACCTCTTGCCACGAGTTTAGACGACTGTTGTACAAATAGCCGCGCACCTTTTTCTTCTCCCAATTGATTCCTTGTGGAGTGAACACAAATACGAGTGCACCCCATTGCTTCCCCGATTGAGTAATATCCTTGAAGTTCTCGCG
Organism: Brevibacillus sp. MS2.2; assembly: GCF_013284345.1. NCBI lineage: Bacteria > Bacillati > Bacillota > Bacilli > Caryophanales > Paenibacillaceae > Brevibacillus > Brevibacillus sp. MS2.2. The sequence continues at coordinate 8,500 of NZ_JABSUZ010000016.1, read as the reverse complement.
ATTTCCTAAAAATGTTGCCCCTTCACCAACGGTCAATATGCCAAATAATGGGCCAAGCTTCAGGGAGTCGCCCGCCATTTTCCAGTTAATGCGTGTACGAATACGGCTTGCTTGCACGCGGGGTAAACCAGCGTATATCCGTTTCGTATGAGAAAAGGGACCGAGACTGGCGACCAGTGGCTTTGGCGAGCGTTTAAGGACTAGCCGAGGTAACTGTACGAACCATCTACCGCTAGGGAGGATCGTCAGCCACCCGGAGCGCTGCTGAAGCATGGTGTTCCTCCTTCCTGAAAAACGGTACAGATCGCGTGCGACTAGAAATTGGCCAAATAACAGCTATAATCGACGAGCAGCTTGCGTGATTCGTGATCAGCCTGCCTGAGACGAGCGTGCTTGAATATAGAACGGCCAGGCTTGGAATTCGCTTCGAACATCCAGACATGGCCTTGCGTATCGATTCCCATGTCCAGCCCTAATTCGCCTAAATCAATCCCTTTGGCCAGTTCAATTGCGGTAGCCAGTCGGATCGACGCTTCTGAAATGCGCTGGGTCATGAGGGCTTTTTGTCTGCCAAACAGGTGCTGCAACAGGTCATCGCCGGGGATGACAGTTCCACCTGTACGTACGTGGGTAGTTACGCTGCCAGAACCGGCAACCTTGGCTGCCGTGCAGGAGACAACCCACTCGTTTTGCTGATTTTTATGCAAGTGAACACGAAAATCAAACGGACGTCCATGGAATGTCATGAGCGGAATGCCCTGTTGTGCCAGATACGCACTGACTCGCCGGCTGCGGAAGACATGCTGATAAAGGCTGGACAGCTTGGAAAATTGCCTTTTTACATTGCCGCTGCTTGTATGATAGGAGGCAGTAAAGCCACCCCCTGCCTGGCGAACAACTTTGACAATACCGTACCCGAGACTTCCATTTTTGGGCTTCAAATAAACGATAGGGTATTTACGCAGCAAGTTTCGAACAGTCATAAGGGAAGGAGAGGTGTAAGTCTCCGGGATATGCTCATTCACTTCTGGATTCGGATACAGCAGTTGATGTACGCCCCATTTGTTAAAAAAGCCCTGATTGAACATCGGTAAATTGGGGTAACTGGCGAGTCGATACTTGAATTCCTGAACGGCTTCATGCTTTTCTGCCGAACGAGAGGGAATACGATCATAGACGACATCGGGCATGGCGGTAACATGCTTTTTCCAAAAGTAGCCGCCTGACTTGTTTCTGCGCAAAAACCACGCTTTGACCGTATTGGATTCCCAGTCTACATCGGTTGGGGAAAATATATAGTAGAAAACACCCTTCCCTTCTTGAGCCTGTAACAGATTGTAAAAAAACGAGGTGCGAGAGCCAATTGGCTGCTTGGGATCTCGTCTTATGCCAGTCGTAACGATCCCGATTGAAGGACCGATCCGGAGTGCGGAGCCCTCTAGCTTGAGCTGGATCAAGCCAGGGTGTGGAATGCCCAGCTCTGCTTGCAAGAGCGTCGTCACTTTCAGGACGTTCGTATCCGGATTGCGTTTATCTTGTAAGACAGTTGCGACTACTTCCTTTTTGCCCAGTAAGACTTTAATTTTTTGGCGTTGTCGTAGCTGTAGCTGTTGGAAGAGAGTAGCTGGCAGGATAATCCCACTGATACGGGGGTTGGAAAGGAAGCGAAGCCGCATTCTGAACGTTTCCATGCTTTAACCTCCTACACGCTCTTTCATAAGATAGTGGGCGTAGCGAACAGGCTGAGTAATCGAATGCAGTTGTGCAGTCGGGTCGTCAATCATGCGAAAAACGGTTCGCCCTGGTCTGCTGTTTACCTCGATGATCCAAACATTACCTGCGGTGTCGATGCCAATATCGATTCCCAGCTCAACGAGTCTGCCGTGTGACTCTTCCAAAAAACGGGGAAGTTCTTCTGCCACTCGGTTGATTGTTTGCTCGATGCGTGCCGCTTTTGTGGATGTGAAGTGAAGGGGCAGGAAAGAGGCCAGAGGTGTTGCTTTCCCTCCTCCGTGCAAATTGGAGGTGATACTGCGTTTGTCTCCCAGGCGCACAGCTTTGCCAGTTGTCCCCCATTTACCCAGCCCGTTTTTTTGAACCAGAACACGGACATCGAATGGGGTACCATCCGGGGTATGCAGCTCCAAATAGGGCTGTACCAGGAACTTACGGCCGGCAGTAAAGACAGACACAAAACTTTTTAACCCGGCAGTGTCACGAATTCGCCTGGTGAAAGGCGTATTGTCTCGGTTTCGTCCGGAAGCTTCATAGCCACTGCGCATTTCTTTGATTCTCACAACGCCAATACCGTGAGTTCCCGCCATCGGCTTGATAATGGCTGCCCCGTATTTTTGCAAGGTTGCATGGAGCACAGGATATGAGAATATTTCAGTAGGCGGGAGCAGCGGGGCGAGGAGAGGGGACTTAACGAGCATCTGGTGCACCTGCCATTTTCCAGACAGACCATGCCCCAAAAACGTAATGTTGCGATCGTTTTGCAACTTTTCCACAAATGGTTTATAGTGGCGATAAGATGGGCCCACAAAGCAACGATCATAGATAAAGGCGGGAATTGGGAAGTCTTTCGCGTGCCAGGACCCATTGCGATATTCGAAGCCTTTTACCATACGGGTGGAAAAGTTAACCTGACGTGGTGAAAAAACGAAGACGCGAATACCGTGCTTGCGTCCATAGAGCGTAAGCTTTTTGTAGTACCCTTTGTCTACAAAGTGGGAGCCTTGGCACCGGGCCATGATGCCAAGACTTCTCTTGGATGCTGTCATGTAGGTCACCTTCGCCTGTTTTTGTTGCGCTTCGGTTTTCTTTTTATCGTCTTTTGTGGTTGTATGGTCCGGGGAAAACCACTTAGAAAGGCGGAATAATCCAGCATGCGAATGACAGAAGGGCGAGCACGCCGAGGCAGCTCTTCGGCACCTTCAGGCAGCGGAACAGTTTTGGCTGACTTGGATGGCTTGCTGTTGACCTCCAATAGCCACACCCGTCCATGAACATCGACTCCCAGGTCAATTCCGAATTCTGCATACTGCCCAGGCAGGGATTCCTCTAAAAGGATCGCGAGCTTAAGTGCTACTGCGTGTAACGTTTGAGGAGATGGTCGAATCGCGCTCGCCCGTGGTCCACAAACTCGCAGCGCCTGAAGGGGAGTCATCATCTGCCCGCCTCTGGATATATTGGAAACAATGTGGTTTAATCCCAGTCGAGCTACCATGGAAGTGATGGACCATTCGCCTTTTCGGTCTTTTTGAACCAATACACGAAAATCTGTCGGTCGTCCTTGGATGCCGATTAACGCTAACCCTTGTTGCAGCAAATAGGATGTGCCTTTTATCCTTTTTTGCAAATACTGATGTAAGCCCTGAATGCTAGCAAATGATTTGCGCAATCCTCCAGGGAACGCGAGCTGGTATCCCTCGGGCGAACTGCGAATTCGAATGATCCCGCGCCCCATGCTGCCGTTAGCTGGTTTTGCATAAACGGTGCGATACGTAGATAGCATTTTCTGCAGGTCTTCCTGTTTCAAATACCGAACCATACTGGGAAGATGCTCGGAGGCTGTCGGTTGATTCTCGAGAGCGGTGTGTACATGCCACTTATTCAAAAAACGCTCGTTAAAAAAGGGAATGGAAGCGTCCTTGCAGCGTTGGACCCAGTTGGCCATCTGTTCACTTCGTTCGCGTTGGCGGGATATGAGCCGGTTGTAAATGCATTGTGGAAGCGGAAGTAAGGTTTGTCTCCAGACGCCTCCTCTTCTAACGAGGCCACGAACGATTCCCGTATCCCAGTTGACATCCTGAAGCCGAAATGTGCAAAGGATACCTCCGCGTTTACGGGTGATATCGGACATCTCCTGGAAGAAAGAGTTTAGGTGTCCAAACGGTGCTTTCGGGAACGCTGCATTGTAGGTCGAAACAAGAACACCTACATACGGTCCGAAAACGATTGTTTTCTGACTCGCATCATAACGGACTAAGAGTGGAACGCCCCTGGGTAGATATAGGGATTGAGCTAAAGATGGTCGTATGAAGGTTTTACCCGAGGTTTTGCCTCCCCGTTCCGAACCGCCTACGCGTGCGGAAACGGTTTTGCTCCCAAATTGAACCGCAATGGTGGACGGTGTTGAAAGATTCCATTTGCGCAAGTGCGCCTGGGGCAGGTAAAGGTCTACTTCCGATATTATCTCGTTTTCGACAACGATTGTTGGAACGTAAGACATGAGTATCCCCTTCCCATCAGGCAAAGTTAGTCTATGGTATGAGCATCCAAAACGTTTGGTGCCATGTAGAGAAGAGAGGTTGTTAGTATTTATGAACGCTTGGGTACTATTAGTGAACATTGCAGTAGGCTCTGTCATCGGTGGGGTGACGAATGAGTTAGCCATCCGAATGCTGTTTAAACCAGTAAAACCGTGGTATATAGGCAGGTGGAAAGTGCCTTTTACCCCAGGATTGATCCCGAGGAGACGGGACGATATCGCGATACAAATGGGCAGACTCGTCGAAGAACATTTGCTGACGACAGAGGGAATCAAGCGTGCGCTGAATCAGAGTGGTTTGGAGAGCACACTGACAGGATGGATGAACACGATTGCTCGCGACTGGATGACAGATGAGCGTAGTCTACGTCAAGCATTGCTCACAGTGATGCCACAGTTATTTCAGGAAGACGGAACGTGGAGTGAGGGTGTCCGCGCGCCTATCGAGACGAAATGGGGTACTTTTGTCGAACAGGTTCTGGCACAATATGAAGAGAAAAAACTGCGAGAGTTGGTTACGGACAACGGACGCGAGCGTCTGGATGCTGCACTTGGCAGTGTGAGCGAACTGCTCTTGAAACGTTTCCGCGAATATTTACATTCCCCGGAAGGCCAGCAAACCTTGCAAAACATGGTGCGTGGATTGCTCGGTGGAGGCGGAGGCATGTTTGGCGGCTTGGTCGGGATGTTTCTGGGGGATGACAAGATTTTGGGCAAGATTCTCCCGTATCTTGATGAGCTTTTGCAAAGCAGAGAGCTTTCGGAGCGCGTGCACTACTTTTTGCATAAGGAAGCGGACAAGCTCTTGGACAAAAATGTGGGCGAAGTAGTTGCTTGGATTGGGCGAGATCAAGTGGACGATTGGGCGCGGAAGCTTTTTACCAAGTTGGAGGAGCAAAGCCTGCGCATCGTAGACGAGCCTCTATCTCGTTTGACAGCGCCTATTTCCGAAACGGTGACAACGGAACTCGTTCCTCGTTTAGCAAAGTGGATGGTGGACACGCTGCAACAAAACATAGAGAGAATATTTTCGCGTCTGGCCATCCGGGATATTGTTACCCGGCAAGTAGAGGGGTTCCCAATTGAAAGAATTGAAGAGATGGTAGTCGGGATCTCAGGGAAGGAATTCCGCATGATTACCGTGCTCGGATTCATCCTTGGCGGGATTATTGGGCTTGTCCAAGGGATATTGGCAAATTTGCTCAGTTAAACAAAACTGAAAAGAAACTGTAACTGTGTTGTAATAATCCTGTAATATTCCTTGGGTATGATAAAAGCACGATGAAAACCCCCTTAATGATATACTTTCTGGTCGGTAGCTTTCGAAAAAGCTACCCTTTTTTTTTGCCCCGCCTTCGGGTATATTGTTCGAAGGAGCGCACGTACATGGAACGGGTGGGAGAAAAGGAAGGGGGAATAGCAATATGGCAACGAAACATGAACAAATCTTGCAACATATTGATCGCCTTCCGATCGGTTCGAAGATTTCCGTGCGGCAGATCGCAAAAGACCTGGATGTGAGTGAAGGGACTGCATACCGCGCGATCAAGGAAGCGGAAACGCAAGGATACGTCAGCACGATTGAGCGTGTCGGTACGGTGAGAATCGAGAAGAAGCAAAAGGAAAATATTGAACGATTGACCTTTGCGGAGGTTGTGAACATCGTTGATGGTCATGTGCAAGCCGGACGTGAAGGCTTACACAAGACCTTGAATAAATTTGTAATAGGGGCCATGCAGCTCGAAGCCATGATGCGCTATATTGATGCGGGAAGTCTCTTGATTGTCGGTAACCGCTATCAGGCGCACAAAATCGCTTTGCAGCAAGGGGCTGCCGTATTAATTACCGGGGGATTCGATACAAGCGAGGAAATCAAGCAGCTGGCTGACCGCTTAGCGCTGCCAATCATCTCGTCTAGCTACGACTCCTTTACGGTAGCCTCGATGATTAACCGAGCCATTTACGATCGCCTGATCAAAAAAGAAATCGTAATGGTAGAGGATATTTTGAAGCCGCTTGCAGAAACGCCTGTATTACTGACATCAGATTCTGTTGCCAAGTGGCACCAGTATACGGAGCTGTATCAGGACACGAGATTTCCCGTCGTTGACGAGCAGATGCGCCTGATCGGGATTGTTACCTCCAAAGACATCATCGGTCATGAGGAAACGGCGACGATCGACAAGGTTATGACGAAGAACCCGATTACGACCTCGCCAAGAGTATCCGTAGCGTCATCTGCGCACACCATGGTGTGGGAAGGAATCGAGCTATTGCCTGTCGTAGACAACCATCGCAAGCTCGTAGGGGTCTTGAGCCGCAATGACGTGTTAAAAGCACTGCAATTTACAGCCAAGCAACCACAGATGAGTGAAACGTTCCCGAATCTGATCATGTCCCATTTCCGTGAGGAGCGACAATCAGATGAGATGGTCTATCTAGGCGATGTGAGCCCTCAGATGACGAATCATCTCGGAACGATTGCCAGCGGAATCATGACGACAGTCATGGTGGAGGCTGCTTGTAACCTGCTGCGCCACCATCGTCGAGGCGACATGGTACCGGAAAATATCACGGTCTATTTCCTAAAGCCAGTCCAGATGGAAAGTCATATCGAAGTTAAACCGCGCCTATTGGACATTAGCCGCCGCTTCGGAAAAGTCGAAGTATCCGTATTCCATGGGGAACAGCTCGTGGGGCAGGCCATGATTACTGCGCAAATTATTGAACGTTAAATGAAAGGAACAGTCTCTTAGGGACTGTTCTTTTTTGTGTTGGTGAAAAAGTGGCTGTAGTGGGGAGAAGAAGCGCATTTCCAGTCTACGCTTCGGCCTCCGCCCCGCAAGGGATGAAGACTGTCCGCTCCGGGCTGAATGGCGGGAGCCGCTTCAAAAGTAGAAGTTTCGATGAGGGATTCGCAGAGTTGAAGCTAAAACCACTCCCTCCATTCAGTACTCCACTTTGTCGGGCTCCAGAGGCGCTTGGACTGGAAATGCGCTTCTTCCACGCAGCTTTTGTAAAAAGCATCTTTTTAGTTCATTTATGAAGTTATAAACTTCCTTGATTCACTGACAGTACAAATTCCAAAAAAGACAATAGCCGCTTCAAGGAAAAAGGAGAAATAAGCGAGGCTCTTTGGGACGCGGTTTCCCTTTTTCCACGGAGACGTGCAGGAATGACCCCATGCAGGGGGCCCAAGAAGCTCGAGCGTTTTCTCCTTTTTCCGCTGCCGCCAACAGCAACGGCTAAGGGTATTTTAAACGCCCTAGAATTGACAGGCAAAGCAATGCAACTTATCATCTAATTAGAACATTATCTAATCGAAACGAATAGACTAGACTAGGAAAGGAGTGCCCCATTTTGCAATTAGACCAACTCGTCACCTTTTACAAAGCACTCGGAGACCCGACGCGCGTACGCATCCTCGCGATTTTGGCCAATGGTCCCCTGCACGGACAGGCGTTGGCAGGCAAGCTCGGCGTAACACCTCCCACCATCACCCACCATATGGCAAAGCTTCGAGAAGCAGGTGTCGTTTACGAACGTCGTGATAAAAACACCATTTACTTTTACCTGCACGAAGCCAATGTAAAACGTCAATCGCAAGAAATCGTGAACGTCATGGAAAAAGCAAAGGATTCCACAGCAGAGGACATTTTTGCGCAAGACAACTCACATGTTCAGAGGAGGCACCAGATGGCAGCGGAAAAAATGCAGGTCATTCGCAGCTTTATTACGCCAGATGGCAGGCTGAAACAAATCCCGTCCCAGCGTAAGAAAAAGCTGATCGTCTTTGAATACATGGTCCGTGGATTAGAAAAAGGCCGCAAATACAAGGAACCGGAGATTAACGAATACATTCGCCAATTCCACGAGGATTATGCTACGATTCGCAGAGAATTTATCATGAATCATTATATGTATCGAGAAGAAGGCATCTATGAGCTGAACCCAGAGGAAATGTGGGCAAAAGCCGAAGACCTGCAATAGCAGGAAATCGTTTCCTTCTGAATTGAACAGAAAAAAGGACAACCTTCGGCACTGCCGCTCAGGTTGTCGAAGCAATAGAATGTCACACAAACTCATTATAGCGAGAGCGCTATCAGGTTTGTATGATAAACAGCTGGGAATAGAGGAAAAGTATTTCCAGTCATCGTTTTCCCAAAAATGAAAAAGGCATGCAGAACGTAATTTGTTCTCATGCCCTTTTTTTATACCCCTTTTTTC
>NZ_JABSUZ010000015.1:0-141365 GCF_013284345.1 Brevibacillus sp. MS2.2 | reverse complement strand
CGAAGTTACGAATAGGGGCTGTCCTCGTTCATGATAACTTATGAAATACTTCTTCGAAACTTCTACGTTTGAAGCGCTCCCGCCATTTATTCCGAAGCGGACAGTCTTGACCCCTTGCGGGGCGTAGGCCGAAGCGTAGACTGGAAATGCGCTTCTTCCCCCACCACAGCAACTTTTAAAAAAGACCTCCACCGCTTTTATCAAGCAATGGAGGTCTTCTGCATTTTTCAAACGGACTTACTTCATCCACTTCACATTCTCTTTTTTCTCTTCATTCACCAACAACGTAAAAACATCGGGTCGCGAATAATGTCCAACGACATCAAAATCAAATTGGCTATAAGCGATTTCGCGAATGTCCAGATCAGCGTAGAGAATCTCCTCCCGACCAAAAACAGGCTCGACGATATAGTCACCCAATGGCCCCACAATCGCACTTCCACCTCTGCTCATCTCGTCTGGCGAAGAAGCCAGATCGTCGTAGCACGCCAAATCAGTTGGATACATATCTTTTGTTACGTACTGATTGCACGATAAGACGAAGCATCTGCCTTCCAATGCGATATGGCGGATCGTAGCTTGCCATGCATCCCTCGCGTCTGCTGTTGGTGCGATATAGATTTGAACGCCTTTTGCATACATTGCTGCTCGTGCTAACGGCATATAATTCTCCCAACAAATCAGAGCCCCGATCTTACCGTAAGGAGTATCGAATACCGGCAAAGTACTTCCGTCCCCTTCGCCCCAAATCAACCGTTCGGATGCAGTCGGCTTCAGCTTGCGATGCACGCCGAGCAACTCACCATCTGGTCCGAAAAATAGGACGGAACAATATAGGGTGCCACCGCTATTTTCACTGTCTCTCTCAATCACACCAATGACGAGATACACGCCCGCCTTGCGCGCTGCCTCCCCGAGCTTGTCTGTCTCTTCACTCGGGACGACAATCGAATTGTCCCAATAACGAAACCAGTCTTTACGCCCCTCAGGGGAACGACTGCCTACTTTTGTCCCGAAAGTAAGGCCTCTCGGATACGCAGGGATAAAAGCTTCAGGAAAAACAACGATTTTCGCTCCCTTTTCTCCTGCTTCCAGTGTCAGTGAAACCGCCTTTTCCGTACTTGCCTCAAGGTCCATGATGACAGAAGCAGCTTGAACAACAGCAACTCGAACGTTTTGTTGCGGATTAGACATATTGACCTCCCCTGCTCTCCTAGAGAAATTCGCTTGTTCTCCTACTATTCGGTGTATCTAGGGGTCTCCCCTACTGCTGCAACAATTTAATATCCTCGATAATTTGATTGTAAGGCACGTCCGTCATTCCTTCGTAACGGTTAACCACTGTTCCCTTTTGATCGACCAAGTATAAAAACGTGTCGTGGATGATTTGATCGGAATTAGGGTCCTTTTCTATTGGAGTCTTGAATGACTTGAGAATAAACGTTTTGATCTCATCAAATCCATAGCCAGTCAATGCATGCCAATTGGAGAAGTCAGCATTGAATTTGCCCAGATATGACTTCAATGCCTCTGGCGTATCTCTTTCTGGATCAACCGAGAAGGAAACAAACTCCACATCAACGCCAGTTTCTTTTGCTTTTTTCTGCAATTCAGCCATGTTTGCTGTCATCGTCGGACAAACGGTTCCACAATACGTAAAGACAAAGTTAGCAACCCACACCTTATTGTCCAAGTCTTTCGATGAAAAAGGCTTCCCTTCCTGGTCCGTATAAGCAAATTCATTAACCGGATAGTTGTAATCATATCTTGCTGGACCACACGCAGTTACCAAAACCATCAGGATACTGAGCATGATCAACCAAGCTGTTTTTTTCATTGTACCGCCCCTCTCCTATTTCTTTTTCTCAGAGAGCCACTTCGCTAACTGGCCGATTTCTTCGGCGCTGAGCACTTTTTCATAACCAGGCATGCCATTTGCGCCGACCGTAATTATTTCAACGAGGTTTTCCTCCGTCATTTTCGAGCCAACTTGCTGCAAGCCTGGACCCACCCTACCGGATAAATCGTTACCGTGGCAGCTCATGCAATTATTTTTGTATAGCTTCATCGCACTTTTCTCTGCATCTGCAACTTCTGTTTGCTCTTCTGTTGCGCCATTGCTGCATGCAGTTGCAACCAAGAACAGGGAACCAATCATGAGATACTTAATGGCTTTCACAGAACCCCCCTACCTTTCAGACGGGAATAACGGTACCTTACAAAAAGGGACGGCCTGCTGTATCCATTACCATAATCGTTACGGTTGTTAGCAGCAGCACCACGTACGGAATCATTTGCAGCTTGGTTCGCTTGATTCCCTTCACTACCGGAAAGAGAGGAAAGCCACTCCCGCAAGACCGAGAACCAGGGCGTACAAGCAGTACGCACCCAGGTTTCAGTCGGTCCGCAAGCAAGTGGTCAGTCTTTCGTACCGGTCATTTTTTGATCAAGCTGCTCATTATAGTGCGACCATGTTGTACATCATGATCCAGATGGAGCCGATCACGATAAGGAATACGATAAACAACCCGAGTAAAAGCGACATCAAGTTGTAACGTGGTTTATCCTCTTCTTTCAGATGCATGAAGAAGAATAACTGGACAATAAACTGGAACAGAGCCGCTACCAAATAGATGATGAGTCGTTTATCACTATCCAACCAGCCGTTCTCTAGGGCCAAGATGGGAATGATCGTTAATACAAGCGACAAGACGAAACCGATCACATACGATTTCAGGGAACCATGACCGCCGTGTTGTTCTGTCGTGCCATGCACAGATTGCTTGCTCAATTAATTCACCCCCATCACATACACGATGGTGAAGACGAAAATCCAAACAACATCAAGGAAATGCCAGAACAAGCTGATGATGTTTACTTTTCGTTTCGTTACGGGTGTAATACCGTGCTTCGCGATTTGCATGATGACGATGATCATCCACCCAATACCGAGCGTCACGTGTAATCCATGTGTTCCTACCAATGTGTAAAAGGCAGTCAGGAATGCACTCGTTCCAATCGTTGCGCCTTCACTAACCATATGAATGAACTCATTGATTTCTAGGAACAGGAAGGACGCTCCTAAAAATATGGTAACTCCCAGCCAGTTCATCAGAGCAAGACGATTCCCCTTGTTCATAGCGAGAATCGCAAGACCGCTCGTGAAGCTACTGGTCAGCAAAATAAACGTACTCGCGTAAATACCATTCATCTGAAAAAGCTCTTTTGGACCTGGACCACCATCCGTGCTACCTTGCAGTACGATATAAGTCGCAAACAAGGTAGCAAACAAGATGACATCCGTCATGAGGTAGATCCAAAAGGCAAATGTGCGCAATTCCTCTTGGTCTGGATGATGATCATGGTGTCCAGCATTCACATTAGCCATTACGTAATCACCCTCCCTGCTTCTGCCTCTGTACGTTTAATCTCTTCCACCGTGACATAATAGTCCGTGTCGTAGTTAAACGAGTGAACAACCATACACGCAATTACACCGATAAATCCTGGTACAGCCATCCATAGCCAGTCAAAAATCAAACCGAATCCGACGAAGAACCAGAACATAGACATCACGATCGGAATACCGGAGTTTTTCGGCATATGAATCGGTTCCAGCTCTACTTTCGCTGGCTTTTCCAAGCCTTGCTCGATGCGCAGCTTTCTTTCATGCCAATCATCTTGAGACGTTACCTGCGGCATTACGGCAAAGTTATAGAACGGAGCTGGAGAAGGAATCGACCACTCCAGTGTACGAGCATTCCATGGGTCTCCTGTTGTATCTCTCTTCATGTGCTTGATACTGTGTGCAATGTCCCAAATTTGGACAAGGAATGCAGCTCCCATGATTACGGCACCAATCGTCGATACCAGGTTCATTTCGAACCAGCCCTTGTCCCAGCCGTACGTGTAAATACGACGTGTCATACCCATCAAGCCCAATGCGTATTGCGGCATGAAGCACAGGTAGAACCCGATGTTCCACAGCCAGAAAGCCCAACGGCCAATACGCTCATTTAGCTTGAAGCCAAAAATCTTCGGCCACCAGTAGTACAAGCCCGCGAAGAATCCAAACACGACACCCGCAATGATCACTTGGTGGAAGTGTGCAATGAGGAAGTAGCTGTTGTGATACTGGAAGTCAGCAGGTGCCACGGACAGAAGGACACCCGTCATCCCACCGATGACGAAGTTCGGGATAATCCCAACCGTCCACAGCATCGGTGTTTCGAACGTAATTTTTCCTCGGAACATCGTAAACAGCCAGTTAAACACTTTCACACCCGTCGGAATCGCAATCAACATCGTCGTAACCGCGAAGAAGGCATTGACGTCCGCACCGGAGCCCATTGTGAAGAAATGGTGCGCCCATACGAGGAACGAAAGAACGCTAATGATGATCATGGCGAATACCATGGATTTGTAACCAAACAGCTTTTTCCGTGAGAACGTCGCAACGATCTCGGAGAAAATCCCGAACGCTGGCAAAACGATAATGTAAACTTCCGGGTGACCCCACATCCAAATCAAGTTAATGTACATCATCGGATTACCGCCGCCATCCAAGGTGAAGAAGTGCCCACCCAAATAGCGGTCGATAAACAGCAGTGCCAATGTAACCGTCAAGATTGGGAATGCGAAAACAATCGCGATACAACTCGACAAAACCGACCAGGAAAACATCGGCATTTTCATCAAAGTCATACCAGGAGCACGCACTTTCAAGATCGTCACAATAAAGTTAATCCCGGTCATCAAACTACCAATACCTGAGATCTGAATCCCCCAAATGTAGAAATCCTGACCTGGTCCCGGGTTAAAGGCTAGCTCCGAATACGGCGGGTAAGCCAGCCATCCTGCATCCGGCGAACCCCCAATGACGAAGGACAGGTTAAACAGCATCGCCCCTGAGAAAAACAGCCAGAAGCTGAGCGCATTCAGAAACGGAAAAGCTACGTCACGTGCACCGAGTTGCAGCGGCACGATGACATTGAACAAACCAAACATAAGCGGCATCGCCATAAACAGAATCATAATGACGCCATGCGTTGTAAAAATCTGATTGTAGTGATCCCCACTCAAAAACTGCATCTCAGGCATAACGAGCTGCGCCCGCATCAGGAGAGCATCTACCCCTCCTCGAAACAGCATGAGAACGGAAGCGAGAATGTACATGATACCGATCTTCTTGTGATCGACAGTTGTCAGCCATTCGCGCCAGAGCCATCCCCATTTTTTAAAGTAAGTCAGCACCGATACGATTGCGATGATACTGAGCACAATGCTGACGTCCGCACCGTAAATAAGTGGATCGCCTGTTACGAAAAATTCAGAGGCGAATTCTTTTACACTCTCCCACATCGTTGTCTCTCTCCTCCCTCTTTCAAATTCAAGCGACTATTCTTTCACCCGCGCTGGCGGCTGCACTCTCGTAGATAAGCCGTGATTGTGTGAAGCAGCATACTTGGTCACCGTCATCTCGTACAATCCTTCAGGGAAAGCGGAGAAATAGCGCACATCCGATGTTCCTTGTTTGGTCAGCTCTTTGTAACCATCCAGCGTTAGCGCAGGGGATGTATTTTTCACCTGATTCACCCATTGATCAAAGTCTTCTTGGGAAGTCGCATTCGCTGTAAAGAACATCTTCGCAAATTCTTTTCCGGTAAAGTTCGCACCAGATCCCATGTACTCACCCTGCTCATCTGCTTGCAGGTAGAGAGTCATAGACATACCGGACATGGCATAAATCTGACCGCCAAGCTGTGGAATCCAGAATGAATTCATCGGGGCGTCAGATGTCACTTCGAAGCGTACTGGCGTATCCTCTGGGAACTGTACGTAGTTCACAGTGGCAATCCCTTGTTCAGGATATTGGAACAGCCACTTCCAATCCAAATTCGTCACTTGAATCGTGATCGGTTTCTTCTCGGATTCCAACGGCTTGGATGGCTCCAACGAATACGTGTACCGAACTGTCACGATCCCAATTAACGTAATAATGATGATGGGAATGCCCCACCAAATGATTTCCAGTTTCGTACTGTGTTCCCAATTAGGCGTGTACTTCGCCTTTCTTCCTTCTCTGTCACGGTATCGCCATACAATGACAAAAGTAAGAATTAGTACAGGAACAATCACAATTAACGTTAAAAGCGTGGATAAAATCATTAAGTCCTTTTGCTGTTCACCAATGGGTCCTTTCGGATCGAGCACGATATAGTTATCAGCGCAACCGGTCGTCAAGAACAGCAGGATGAACATGAACAAAAATGACATACAGCGTACTGTCTTGGACGTCTTCATGTCCTTGTCCTCATCTCCTATCACCATGCACGGGGTACTATTGAAACAAGTCTTACTCTAAAGCCGGACCATTGGAGTGTCACCAGCCAATGACAAAGTGGATCAACCAGCCATGTTCAATTTTCCGCAGCATTTTAGACACTTTTTGGACATAAAAAAGCCCTTCTCATGCAAGAAGGTCCTTATCTAGTCGAATGGAATTGGAAATCGATGGGTACGCTAAGATCACTTCCATCTCATTGCTGATTAGGTGAAGCTACGTGATCAAAAAGTTTCGGAGAAAGCTATCCATCCACCAAATCAAACAGAACCAGGAACCACAAGAAACTCCCCTACAGGAGGATCTTCAAGCAAATGTTACCACCATTCGGAGTCATTTTGGGTTCACGAGTGATCTAGCCGTCCGGACCATTTGGCTTGGGACAAATCCATCACAACAAGCATCTTTGCTGTTCCTAAAAGGTATGACGAATCAAGACGTAATGGATCGGGATATTATTAGACCCTTGATGAACACCGTTGGCGATCTCAACGAGGGCATGATTGATCATATGATGAATGCTGTTCTGCATGTCTCGATGGCGTGGAAGGAAAACACACTCGAAAAAGTACTCGAACAGCTTGCACGCGGATATATCGTGCTTTTTGTTCATAACCAAGCACAATGCATTATTATCGGAGCCAAATCAATCGGACAAAGAAGCGTAGAAGAGCCTTCTAAAGAAGCAGTCATTCGTGGGCCACGCGAAGGCTTTATTGAAACGATTGACACAAATCTCTCACTCATTCGCAAAAGATATCACAATCCCAATCTCCAAATTGAAACCTACTGGATTGGTACACAATCGAACACAAGAGTATGTCTCGCCTACGTCCGAGGAATTGTGAAGGAAGAATTGGTCGATGAGGTGAGAAAACGCCTATCTGTCATAAAAATGGATGCCATCTTGGACTCCGGCTATATCGAGCAATGGATCGAAGACGAACCGTTTTCTATTTTCCCAACCATCTTCAACAGTGAGAAACCGGACATCCTGGTAGCGAAGATTTTGGAGGGGCGTGTCGCTATTTTGGTGGACGGCAGTCCAGTGGCCCTCATGGTACCAGCCACGTTTCAAGAGTTTTTTCAAAACCCGGAGGATTATTATTCCCGCCCTTTCTACGCCAGCTTTTTGCGCTTGCTTCGCTATGCAGCATTTTTTGTCTCAGCATTTCTCCCGTCTCTTTATATATCTTTCGAAAATTTTCACAAGGATTTGGTTCCCCCGACGTTGTTGTTCAGTTTTATCAATGCCAGAGAAGGGGTTCCGTTCCCTTTACCCATCGAGCTGCTTCTTATGGCGATCGTGTATGAATGGCTGCGTGAGGCTGGGGTCCGCATGCCTCGCCCCATCGGACAAGCTGTCAGCATCGTAGGAGCTTTAGTCATTGGTGAGGCCGCCGTTAGTGCGGGATTAGTTGGGGCACCGACGGTTATTGTCATTGCCGCGTCAGCCATCACTTCGTTTATTTTCCCTGCCATTTCTGATGTGGTAGTCATTCTGCGATTTGTCTCAATATTTGCCGCCTCGGTGCTTGGATTGTACGGCAATTTTCTCGTCTTTTATCTGGTCACTATCTATTTGTGCGATCTCCGCTCGTTTGGGATACCTTATCTTGCTCCTTTAGCTCCTTTGAAACTGCAAGATTGGAAGGACTTCTTTATTCGCCTTCCACTTTGGTTTATCAAACAAAGCTCTGGTGCTACCCCTTTCCCACTGAAGAAGCAAAAGGGAGAATGATCATGAAGACGCTAACCGCTGTGATAGGCTTGCTGACTGTCATTTTAGGGGGATGCTGGAATAACATCGAGCTCACTGAGACAAGATTTGTCACGGCAATAGGAATCGACTTGAACGAGGAAGGCCGCTATGTCCTTACTGTGAACGTCATGAAGCCAAGCAGTGGAAAAACGGATGCAGGAGGCGCTGCGGAAAAAAGCGCGATTATCCAATCGACAGGCTATACCATGTTAGATGCAGCCCGAAATATGATCGAGTACTCGGGGTACAAGCTTAGCTATCATCAAATGCAATACGTAGCGATTGGCACTGACGCAGCCAAAAAGGATATCATCGGTCCCCTTGATTTATTTTTTCGTGATCAGGAATTATCCGGGCGTCACTGGGTCATTTATGTCGAAGGAAAAGCGGAATCTCTCCTGCACTCAAAAGGAAATACGAACGACATCCAGCCGCTGCAAATCAACGAAAAAATGATATCCAATCGATCCATTGGCAAATATCCACCCGTACGTTCACTCGATCTTATGCGCATGATGGCGAGTAAAGAGAAAGTAGGCTATCTGCCGATCAGTCATCCAATCCAATCGAAGAAAGAAAGCCGTGAAGCTAGAGCTGTCATTATCAAAGGCGGAAAAGCGATCGCTTCAATCAATGAGACACAGGTACGCGGATTACTGTGGACAACGGGGAAAATAAAAAGCACGATTGTCATCGTTCCACTCAAGAAGCAGGGACAATACGCATCGATCGAGATAGTGGATTCCAAAACAAAAATCCGTCCCGTTCTCGAAAATAATCAGTTATACATCCAGGTGACTGTCCATCCACACGGATATATCGGAAGTCTCAATCATCCCATTCCAATAGACACCGAGACGTATGAATGGTTGCAGACAAAAATCAATCATGTCATTAGGGATGAAATCCATGAGGCTGTAGCAGTAGCCCAAAAAAACAAGGCCGATATTTTTGGCTTTCATGAATATGTGCATCGGGCGTATCCACAAGTGTGGAAAACCTGGGAAGAACAATGGCCCGCTCGCTTTTCAGAACTAGACGTAAAAGTGAACGTCCAGAGCAAGCTCCTCTTAAATGGACTTCTGGCAGAGCAACTTGGCGAAAAATAAGGAGTGGGATGGTTGGACGTCCGCACGATTTCAAGATTTCAGTGGGTCTCAATCCAAGCATTAAGTCTCCCCATAATGGGACACGTCTTCTTAATCGAACCACTGATTCATACCGCTGGCAGAGACGGCTGGATATCTGCTTTGATCAGCATTCCCTCAGGTATTGTATTCGTTCTGCTGTTGAGCATTCTGCGAAGGAAGCTTCAAAGCAACTCGTTGCTGACAGGAACTGAAGAAAAAGCCGGTAGAGCAACAGCTGTCATTTTGTGTGTAATCTTACTCGCTTATTTTCTGTTTGCTTCCGCTACGACGATGCGCGGTCTGGAGGAGTTCGTCAAAATAACCTTTTTGCCGGAGACGCCTCTCTGGGCTATCGGAACGAGCTTCATGCTTCTCATTTGGTTCAGTCTCCAAAGAAACATCGAATCCATCGCTAGAATAGCCGTTATCTTTTTTTTGTTGACGATGATCACAGGACCGCTAGTTGGACTGACACTCATGCAAGAAAAGGATTACGCCCGTATTTTGCCGATCCTCGACCATGGGTGGGGACCTGCTCTGGAGGGCTCGCTTTACTATGTTGCGTTGTGGGGGGAATTGATCTTAGTCCTCCTGCTTCAGACAAAATGGGTCGGAGTGCGTCATGACTTCAATGGCTTCTCCTTTCTTATTTTATTCAACGTCTTTTTGGGCGCATCGATGCTGATGAGTGCCATTGCTGTATTTGGGCTGCCCCTCTCGGAAAAATTGGACTGGCCCGTGCAAAATACAGTCAGACAAATAAAAATGGGCTTTATAAGCCGCGGAGACATTTATGGCTTATATACGATGACAGCAGGCTGTTTCATCCGGGTAGCGGTATTTTTATATGCCATCTGTGAATGTCTTGCCTTTCTTCTTTCCACCACTTATAAAAAACTGAGCGTACCTGTCTGTTTGGTTACACTTTTCATGTCATTACTCTTGTTTTCCAATCATCAACAACTCTTGCAGGCCAATCACTCCTATTACAGGTATGGATACGTGCTTCTGTTGCTGCCGATTTTTTTGCTGATTCTCTTCCGGATCAAAGGGGGTAAAACGCTAGAGAACCCTTGAGTAAGCAAAAGAAAAAGGCCAACCCAAGGCGGCCTTTCCTCTTGTTTGGTTATTCCTTGATGACACGTATGGTTTGAAGCGTGGGGTCTTCAAAACCTTGTACAGGTAAACCTGCCTCGATGTTTTTCTTCGTATAGATGAGGTTCTCTTCCGAAATGATCTCACCCGGGATAAAGATCGGAATACCTGGTGGATATACCATGACAAACTCCGCGATAATTCTTCCCACCGATTGTTCGACAGGAATCATCTCTGTCGGTGCGTAAAATGCATCACGCGGGGTGACAGCGAGCACCGGTATTTTTGGAAGCTGCATCTTCGGGCGGCTTTTTCTGTTTCCTTGATCCTCGGACCCGGCAGCCAGCTCCTCCAAGGCATAGACAAGGATTTGCAAATCTTCTTTCGTATCACTTGGTGTGATAATACAAACGATGTTATACAGGTCAGATAGCTCTACCTCAATGTTATAGCGGTCACGGAGCCATTTTTCAGCTTCATATCCCGTAATGCCGAGGTCTTTTACCGAGATGACCAGCTTGGTCGGATCATGAGCAAACGCTCCATTTGTCCCGATAATTTCTCTCCCAATGCAGTACAAATGATTAATTTTATTGATTTGTGCTCGTGCTTCGTTTGCTAGCTGAATCGTTTGATCCAATAGCGTTTTCCCGGATGTAACCAACCGCTTTCTCGCCACATCGAGCGAAGCAAGCAGTAAATAGGAGGTGGATGTCGTCGTGAGCATGCTATAGATTGCTTGTACACGCTGAATCGAGACGAGATTTCCCTGAATGTTCAACAACGAACTCTGCGTCAGAGAGCCTCCTAATTTATGCATACTGCTTGCTGCCATATCTGCACCAGCTTGCATCGCCGACAGGGGAAGCTTGGGATGGAAGTGAACATGTGAGCCATGCGCTTCATCTACGAGTACAGGCACTCCTCTGGCATGCGCAATTTGAACGATACTCTTTAAGTCACCGGCAATTCCGAAATAGGTTGGATTGATGACGAGAACTGCCTTTGCATCGGGATGCTGCTCCAATGCTTTTTCCACAGCTTGCGGTGTAATTCCATGTGAGATCCCGAAAACAGGGTCTATTTCTGGATGTAAAAAGACAGGAGTCGCGCCCGATAAAACAATTCCGCTCATGATAGATTTGTGTACATTCCGTGGCACGATGATCTTGTCGCCGGGATTACATACCGCCATAATCATGGTCATGATGACTCCGCTCGTACCTTGAACAGAAAATATGGTGTGATCAGCGCCAAAGGCTTCAGCAGCCAATTCCTGCGCTTGTTTGATAATTCCTTTTGGTTGATGCAAATCGTCTAATGGTTCAATGTTAATCAAATCGATGGAAAGTGCATTTTTTCCCATGAACCATCGAAATTCAGGATCCATCCCTTTCCCTTTCTTATGACCTGGTATATGGAATTGGATTGGATTCTTCTGGGCATGCTTTCTCAGCCCGTTAAAGAGCGGCGTTTGCCCTTGAATCAACATTTTTCCCACCTCACTATCCTTCCGTGTTGTTTGAATGAGTGATGTTTCTGGGCTGATTATAAAGGAAGCGGCTCCTTCCTTCATGATCCAATCTTGACTTTTATGAACCATCCAATTTGTGTCCTTCCTCATAATTGGTCTGTTTCATCTTTCGCGAATTGGCTGGTTACACTGCTGGAGATTTCCCTTACAGTGTTGCTACCATGAAGTTTGGGAGGCCATATAGATGAAACAACTGCCCACGACACAATCGCGAAAAACATTAGAAAAGATACAATCCTATCAACCTGGAATGCCGATTTGGGAGATAAAAAAAATGTACGGACTCTCTCAGATCATTAAATTAGCCTCAAATGAAAATCCTCTCGGCCCATCCCCCAAAATCATTCGCGCCATTCTCAGTGCGCTCCCGGAGCTGCATCGTTACCCGGATGCCAATACAACGACGCTGAAGGAGCACTTGGCTGATCATCTTGAGTTAAGTCCGGAGCATTTAATCGTCACGAATGGCGGTGATGAACTGATCAAGCTCATTTCCGAAACCTATTTGGAGCCTGAGGACGAAATCGTCGTGCCTTCTCCGACCTTTGGTGAATATGAATTTGGCGCACATCTCATGGGAGCTGTCATCAAAACGGTTCCGCTTGAAGCCGATTATGCATTCAATATTTCTGCTATTTTGGCAGCCATCACGAATCGAACAAAGCTTGTCTACCTTTGTTCCCCAAACAACCCGACAGGCACCTATTTGACTCGTCAGGACTTGACTGCATTGCTAGACCACTTGCCAGATGGGGTGCTTGTGGTACTCGACGCAGCATACAGTCACTATGCAACGGCTGACGATTACACTACAGGAATTGAATTTGTCCGCCAGGGATACCCTGTTCTCGTCTTGCAAACCTTCTCGAAAATTTACGCGCTTGCCGGTATTCGCGTCGGATTTGGTGTCGCTCATCCATCGGTGATCCAAAAAATCCTGAAAGTAAAAGAGCCGTTTAACGTCAATTCATTGGCACAAACAGCCGCCATTACCGCCCTTTCTGACGTGGAGCATTTTGAAAAATCCCTCACGGAAAACACCAAAGGCCGCAAGCAGTTATATGATGCATTCGATGAAATGAATATCCCTTATACGGTGAGTATGTCTAATTTTATCTTGGCAAAATTGGGGCCAAACGCAGGCAGGATTTATCAAGAGCTGCTGGAAAGAGGAATCATTTTGCGGTACGGAGACACTTGGGGGTTACCGGAGCATATTCGAATCAGTGTAGGTACGCTGGAAGAAAATCAAATCCTCTTACAAAACCTCCGTGAGCTATTGCTTATCGTAGGAAAATGAACGAAAAGCACCGGATGAAATTGTCCGGTGTTTTTGCTTTTGCAAAGTGTTTCTGAAGCTGAAATCTCCTTGTGTTTACCCGTCGCCAATACTATACTGAATGCAAATTCCCCAGTCCATTCCACACGAAGGGATGACTGAAATTTCATAACTTCACGAAAGCTCCCTCTCCATAGAAAGGTGGATCAGATGTCACTCAAACCTGAAGCTTTACAAAGCTACATCGACTCCCCAGATAAACAGCAAAGACTATACAAGCGAACGCTCTGGATTGTAGTCATCTCACAAATTTTTGGTGGCGCAGGACTTGCGGCAGGTGTCACCGTAGGGGCTCTCCTCGCTCAGGATATGCTCGGTTCGGAAAGTCTCGCGGGCATCCCTTCCGCATTGCTCACGCTTGGCTCTGCTGTCGCTGCATTGCTGGTGGGTCGACTCTCTCAACGCTTTGGACGCCGTTTGGGGCTCGCTAGCGGCTTCTTAGCCGGAGGTATTGGCGCAATTGGGGTGGTTATCGCAGCCGTCGCAAACAGTATTGTCCTTCTGTTTGCTTCCTTAATTCTGTATGGAGCTGGCACCGCTACTAACTTGCAGGCCCGCTATGCAGGCACAGACTTGGCAAAGCCTAAACAGCGCGCGACTGCCGTAAGTATTGCCATGGTCTCCACTACATTCGGGGCCGTTGCAGGACCAAACCTGGTGGAAGTCATGGGACGATTCGCTACATCCTTCGGTGTCCCCGCACTGGCTGGTCCTTTCATCCTGGGGGCCGCAGCCTTTATCCTCGCTGGTCTCGTATTTTGGGTATTGCTTCGCCCGGACCCGTTCATCGTTTCGAAAGCAATCGCGGAAGCACAACAGGTGGATCAGAGCTCGCCATCCCGTCTGAATGAGAATCAGCTCGCAAGCAACAACCGGGGAATCATCGTGGGAGCCACCGTCATGATTTTGACGCAGATCGTCATGGTCGCTATTATGACGATGACACCTGTACATATGAAGCACCACGGACATGGTCTCTCCGAAGTAGGCATCGTCATCGGTTTTCATATCGGTGCGATGTACCTCCCCTCGCTTTTGACGGGTGTACTCGTTGACAAGATCGGTCGCTCTACAATGGCATATGCTTCAGGTGTCATACTACTTGCAGCCAGCATGACTGCTGCTTTCGCGCCAGCCGATTCGATGCCGCTACTCATCACCGCTCTTGTGCTGCTCGGACTGGGCTGGAATTTTGGATTAATTAGCGGCACAGCGCTCATCGTAGACGCAACGCAGCCCGCCACTCGTGCGAAAACACAGGGAATGGTTGATGTCTTGATTGCCTTGGCTGGTGCATCCGGTGGAGCCCTGTCTGGTATGGTCGTCGCCAATGCCAGCTACGCAACACTTTCCCTTGCCGGAGGCGTTTTATCGCTGTTGCTGGTCCCTGTCCTGATATGGTCCCATAGAAAAAGCAAACACAGTATAGAGATCTCCCAAAACTAAAGCCACCCTCATCAGGTGGCTTTTCTTCTATCCCAAGTACCCCGAAACAAAAAATAACACTGCTCACAGGCAGTGTCATTTTCCTCCAACCACTTTATTATCATGTCGCTCATTCGGACTATGCTCATCTACAATCTGTTTTAAGCTAGCGAAGCCAGGAGTAAATTTGCTGTTGGGAATCTTCTTCTTGGAAGAGAGATTTTTCGAGTAAACAGCAGTTTCGTTGCCTCTTTTCGCGAAGAACTCAGCTAATTTCATCGTATCCCACTCCTAACTAGCTCTCTTTAAGGTTTTGACCTTATTCACAAACTTGGTAACAAATCCTAATAATAACATATACGTAGTCAACCGCTCGAACTCCTGCATATTTTCGGGAGTAAATGTGTCATTCTTGTAAACGGCGACCGCAAATCCAAGCCTGAACTTACCAAAGTTCTTCACAATTGCAAATTGTTCAATATCCGTGTTTTGAATACGTCCCTTTACTTGTTTATCGGCAATTCTGCAATCCTCTTGAAGCATGGAAGACAGTAATAGCGTACGTACTGTGTCAAAATCTTTCAACTCGGTTAAGTAAAACACTTCAAACTGCTTGTCATTATTCGTAGGTACGATCCAATAACAGCATAGCTCGTCCGGTTTCAATCCATAAATCGTCTTTACTTCCATTTCAAATGCCTTCATAAACGTGATCGCGTTCGCATTAATGATAGCTGTTGATTGACCGCTGCCATCCAAACTGTAAATGGCATTGGCCAATTCTTTCTCGCAATATTTCACTTCCATCTGGAACTCGATTTCGTTCCCTCTAATCTTGTTGCAGATGAACAAAACGATGAATACCATTCCTGCCAAAATGGCGGAATACAAGATAGACAAGCCTAGAACAGAGCCTAATGAAGCTAGTTTGTTTTCCTCATGTGGTGGTGCCAGGATAAACAGCCATTCGATCGGTTGAAACATCCACTTATGTATGACTGCTATCAAATCTGGCAGCAAACCTTTTAATAATTCAAATACGAGCCATGAGACCAGAACGAACAAGATGCCAAGAACAGAAAAAACAATCTTTACATGGCTCTGCACGAGATTCTTTAGCACCTGTAAACCTCTCCTTCTGGTAAAGTTTTACATTATTTTAACATTATATTTGGATTCTACAAATAGGAAAAAACTACCTACATTTAGGTAGTTTTTTAGGCGTCTCTATCGTAATCGTACTGACTTTTTGATTACCTATGTACTGTATCGTCTGCTGTATGATCTTGCTGTTCTCTTCGATTATCTTTAGTGGTTTAAATGAACTCAACAATTTCTTATTCCCCCTATCGGTATACTGGGTGTACTTCGTGACGAAACGCTCCCTTATTGGTCTGCCCATTTTTCACCTCTATCAAACACGAAATGCTCATCATGACCTTCATCTGTCTTGGTAATACCCCATACCTTATGCCGTTCTGATTTTGTTTAGACCCCTCTTCTAGGTGCTGCTTTTCCACTGTTAGTGACGGTTTTGTTACAAACAAGGTTGCTTCCATTGGCACAATTGACTTCCTCAATTCTTGCCATAATAAAGGATAATCCGAACGAAAAGGAGTTAGTCAGAATGAATTCAGTGATAGCGAAGAATGAAACCATTCTTTCCTTTATCATTGCCATAACGCTTATCTTGCTCATGGTAGCCGCTTCCGTCATACTCGATGATCCCGAAGTGATTCTACCAGAAATAGCAGCGATGGCGATTGGCATATGGGTATACCGAGAACCGGGATGGATCAGACAGCCTTCTAAAATTTTTGTGGCTCCGTCAATTACGGCTGCAATCGGATTTGCGATAAATCAAGTAGATTTTCCATACCTTGGAAAAGTCAGTATCACACTCGTACTCATGATGCTCTTTTTACGAATCATCCAATCGAATTTTGGACCATCCCTTGCCACAGGCTTATTACCTCTGGTCACGAATGCCGTTGAATGGTCTTTTATGATCTCCGTCGTCATTTTTTCCTTTCTTATCATGCTCGGCGTTCTCGCCTTCAAATGGAATGACGGCCTGGAGAAGAAAGTGAAGATACCGTATCAGTATATGCTCGTGTTCTTGATTTTGATATTCGTGTGGATTGGTTTATGTTGGATAGCTGGTTACCCACAGTTAGCAGTTATTCCGCCCATACTCGTCGTTGTCTATGAATCTCTTCACAAGCCGATGTTCAACGGCAAGATGGCCTTTAAGCTGGGCCTCGTGTTAACCATATCGGCGACAGTCGGTACATTGCTCTACTTTGCGATTGATTCGTGGGTAATCGTCACGTTGCTAGACATGCTTTTGATGCTTGTTTTGTTACGCATCGTTGGCATGCGTGTCCCAGCCGCATACGCGTTTCCCCTGCTCCCCTTTGTCTTTCCGGTTGAAATGGTAATCATGTTGCCCGTGGGTGCGCTCATCGCTTCTATTTTCATGTTTGGCTCCGTGCTTATGTACAAGATGTGGGAGAGAAAAAGAAATCAGCTTCATTCCCCGAGGAATTAGCCCATAATAATAGAGCCACCCTTCTTTGGGTGGCTCTTATCCTTACTTCACCTTTGAGGTTACCTTTTCCACTTTGTTTTCGCCCAGTTTCACTTTGAATAGATCTTTTTTATCACGATCGGAACCTTGATAGTCGTAAAAAAAGATGAAATCTCCTCCGATGTTTATTGCTTGACTGGAAATGCTGCCCAATGGATACAGTGGGGTTGTCTTGCCGTCCGTCATATTCATTCTGCCTACCGTATGTGCGTCCTTTATTTCTGAGATGTAGTATAGATGCTTCCCGGCGACAATGATCGGATTTTCTGCTGGAGGCAACCCTTTCTTGACGAGAGCGGTTTTCCCATCCTTTAGTCCGATTTTATAAACATCGACGACGCCCTTATCGTTTACCCATTTTGTGTAGTAAATGAAATCACCAGACAGACCGATAAGGGTCAGTTCTTTGTCTTTGCTTACGACCTTTTTTTGCGTTCCATTCCGCTTCATTTTGTATAGAAGACCACTCTTATTGGTGTAAAAAATCCAATCCTGATAGAAATAAACTTCCTCAAACTGATCAAGCAGCTTCTTTTGATTTTTGCCGTTCGTGTCCATCCTGTACAAAGGACCGTAACCGTCTGCGTAGTAGATGATATCGCCTACTACATACAATTGGTGTACGTTATTGCGATCCCCTTCCGCAAGGCTTCCACTTTTGATGACTGTTTTCGAACTGCCGTCTGTCTTGATTTTCATGAGCTCCGTCACATCTTCATACGTATCATTGATATCGAAATGGGGCATCTCAAGCTGATAGATTTCTTTCCTAGGCTTATTGCGCGTATAGTAAATCCAGTCCCCTACCACATTCAGATTATCGGCCCAATCACTGCTCAACTTTTGAAGAGAGCTTCCATCCTTTTTGATTTTGTATAAGCCATCGTTGTTATAAAAAATCCACTCTCCTTGAACGGTGACAAAGCTTCGATTTGAATTGATATTGACAGGATCGCTGCCCATAACATTTATCACTGGCTTTTTCGTTGGCTCAGTCGCCATTGTTTGTTGATGAAAACCAAAGACCACAATCAGACATACTGCCATCGCAATGCTGATCATCCATTTCCCTTTATGGTGCACCATGCATCCCTCCCGTTCATAGCCTAATATAGCCACAGCGGAGATATCCCCATTCCTATACAATCCGGCAACACTGATTTATATGTATCAAAACGATTTCATTTTGTCTACCTTTATATGGATATTCAGGAAATTTATACACAAAACTATACAAACACATTTGAACAATGGGACGAGTTCTATTTATGATTTTCAGGAGGGATAACCGTGTCACAAGCAAATTTGCCGAATATTACTCCGACCATAACACTCACGCGTGACGACGCGATTCATTTGTTATTGTCCTCTATTGCTATTGAAGAGCTAGGGTTAGGACATATCATTAACGCGGAGGGGGAAAAGCTTCAATTTATTCTGGAGACGCTTCCAGGGGTTACCGCTCCGCCAGCAACGATCAGCGATCTTTTAAATATCAACCAGAGTGTACAAACAGCCAATGTCAGTATTACCGTCATCGAGTTATTTTGAGAATAGGAGAAGCCACCCATGATGGGCGGCTTCTTCTATTCTCTATGCTAAAGGGAAATGACACGCGACTTGGCGATCCTGCCCAACCTCTATGAGCTCGGGAATCTCCTTGCTGCATCTCTCCTGCGCCATTGCACAACGAGGATGAAAACGACAACCTGACGGCGGATTGGCCGGAGAAGGTACATCCCCTTGCAGGACGATCCGCTCTTGTCGCCGATGCGGAGTAGGCTTCGGAATCGCCGACAACAATGCCGCCGTATACGGATGCAGTGGCTGTGCAAACAAGTCGTCCGTTCGTGCAATCTCCACCATTTTCCCCAAGTACATCACGCCTACCCGATCAGAAATATGGCGTACCACATTCAGACCATGCGCGATAAACAGATAGGTCAGCCCCATCTCTTTTTGTAATTTCATCATCAGGTTCAAAACCTGTGACTGTACGGACACATCCAGTGCAGAAACAGCTTCATCCGCCACAATAAACCGTGGCGAGAGTGCAATCGACCGCGCAATACCGATCCGTTGCCGCTGTCCGCCAGAAAACTCATGCGGATACCGATTTCGCCTCGATGGATCGAGTCCCACCAGACTCATCAGCTCGACTACCCGCTCATCTATTTCCTTTGCAGATGCACGCAGATGAACTCGTAACGGTTCTCCAATAATATCGCTTACCAAAAATCGTGGATTCAACGAACCAAACGGGTCTTGAAAGATAATCTGCATATCCCGTCTCAGCTTCAAATTCTCTTGTCTATTCACTTGATGGATATTGGTTCCGTCAAACAGCACTTCTCCGCTCGTCGCCCTTTGCAAATTCAGCACGACACGCCCCAGCGTCGACTTCCCGCAGCCGGATTCTCCTACGAGCCCAAAGGTCTCCCCTGGCCGAATTCCGAAAGATACATCATCTACGGCTTTTACATGACCGATGACACGGCTCAGCAAGCCAGCCTTAATCGGAAAATACTTTTTGATATGATTTGCTTCGATCAAATATTCCCGGTTCATTGGCGGTTCACCTCTGCTTTGCTTCCAGCGACTGAATTGGCACGCTGATTTATTCTGAATAGATTGCTGACATCTTCATTCAACCAGCAAGCCACTTGTTGTCCTGTAACAACCTCGCGCAAGATGGGTTCCTCTTTTCGGCATTTGTCGATCGCATGCGGACAACGCGGGTGAAAACGGCAGCCCGTCGGCAATTGGGTAATACTCGGGATGGTGCCTTGGATCGTGTACAATTCTCCGCCGCGCTCCCCTTCAAATCCGGGGATGGACTGTAGCAGGCCAATCGTGTACGGGTGCCGGGGCTCGTCAAATATGCGTTCGACCGTTCCTTCCTCCACAATCGTCCCTGCATACATCACCGCAATACGATCCGCCATCTCTGCTGCTACCCCCATGTCATGGGTGATCAGCAAAATCGACATGCCCAATTCCTTTTGCAGCCGTCTGAGCAAATCCAAAATTTGCGCCTGAACCGTAACATCTAGAGCAGTAGTTGGCTCGTCTGCTATCAGCATTTCCGGGTTGCAGGCCAAGGCCATCGCAATGACAACACGCTGGCACATCCCTCCAGACATTTCGTGCGGGTACTGCTTCACTCGTACTTCTGGCGCCGGAATCCCAACTAGCCGAAGCATCTCGATCGCTTTTTTGAACGCATCCTGCTGGCTCATATTTTGATGCAGCATCAAGCTCTCCGCAATTTGATCGCCTACCGTAAACACCGGATTGAGAGCCGACATCGGGTCTTGGAAGATCATCGCGATTTTGTTCCCACGAATGTGCATCATTTCATCCAAGTCCTTTGCCGCCAGATCCTGACCGTGAAACATGACGTTCCCACTCTGAATAAATCCGCCCGCATAATCAATCAATCGCATGACCGCAAGTGACGTCACACTTTTTCCACTACCGGATTCCCCTACCAAGCACACCGTCTGTCCTTTGCCAACGTTGATGCTCACTCGATCCGTGGCCTTGACCGTGCCGTCATCCGTAAAGAAGCAAGTGGTCAAATTTTTTATTTCGAGGATGTTGCGTTCCACTTGTTCAGCCTCCTTTTCGGGTTCTTCTTTTTCTTCCGTGGGTCGAATGCATCGCGAATGCCGTCTCCGACGAAGTTAACCGCGAGCACCACGAGTAAAATACAAAGACCAGGATAAAGTGCTTGCAAAGGATCGACCAGCATAAATTCCTGTGCCTTGCTCAGCATTAATCCCCAGCTTGTTTGAGGCGGTTGAATCCCCAAGCCTAAATAAGAAAGACCTGACTCTGACAGAATGGCCGAACCAACCATGAGAGTCGCGTACACAATGATCGGAGCCATTGCATTGCGTATCAGGTGACGCGTAATAATGCCCCAATGTGAAACGCCGATCGCTCTCGCTGCTTCCACATACTGCATTTCCCGTAGCTGCAAGAACTGTCCGCGCACTAAACGTGCCACACTTGTCCAGCTCGTCAGCGACAAAATCAGGATCATGTAGATAAATTCCGCACCGAAGAGAGCCAGAACCAGAATGTTAAAGAACAGACTCGGAATGGAGTTCATCACGTCAACGAGACGCATGAAGCAGGTATCGATCCAGCCGCCGAAATAACCAGAAATCGCTCCAATCAGCGTCCCGATGACAACCGCAGCAAAAGCAACGCTGAAGCCGACCAGCATAGACACCCGGCTGCTATGAATGAGGCGGGACAAAATATCACGACCGAGCTCGTCTGTTCCGAGCACATGCCCTTCTGTTCCAGGAGGCAGGTTGGTAATCATAAAATCAATCTTTGCCGGATCATGCGGTGCGACCCAATCGGCAAACACAGCAATTCCAATAAAAAACAGGAGTACGATTAAGCCACTAACGGCATACGGGTTCCGCATAAATTTTTTGCCGGCGGTTGTCCAGAGTCCAGGAGGTTTTTGTCCAACGGGATTCGTCGGAAGCTGCCCTCCTGTCCGATTCGTTTCAACGACAGTGTCATCCTGAAGCTGTACTTGACTCATGCTGCCCTGCCTCCTTTACGTCCAAGCTGCACGCGTGGATCAACCAGTGCGTAAATTAAATCGGCAAGCAGGTTTCCGATAATCACCATCAGTGAAATCAGCAACGTGATCGACATCAACACAGAATACTCACGCGCTACAGCCATTTCCACAAACAGACGCCCCATGCCTGGCCAGTTAAATACACTCTCAGTCAATGCTGCACCTGCTACCAAAGTCGGCAAATCCAATCCGATGATCGTCACAACAGGAATTAGTGCGTTCCGCAGAGCATGGCGGAAAATAACGCGTCTTTCCTTCATCCCTTTGGCACGTGCCGTCCGAATATAGTCCTGCTCCAAAACCTCCAGCATACTAGCACGTGTATATTTGACATAGGCTGCAATGTTCACCAGTGTTAACACCGTAACAGGTAGAATCAAGTGCAATATGAGGTCGCTTACTTGTCCCTCTTTCCCCATCGTGTACATGTCAGATAATGGGAGCAGATTCAGCTGCATCGCAAAATACTGCTGTAGCATAATCCCAAACCAGAAGGTCGGCATCGCAAATCCGAGATAGGCAACAATGGAGGCGATCTGGTCAGACAGACCGTATTGCTTTGTGCTGTTGTAGATTCCCCACGGGATGGCGATCAGCATGGAAAGCCCCCACGCTACAGACATGAGCACAAACGTATTCCAGACCGTCGGCCATAAAATATCACCAACCGGAACGTTATTTTTAAAGGTATGGCCCAAATCTCCCTGCAACAAATTTCCAACCCATTTCATGTATTGAATGTAGACTGGCTGATCCAACCCCATATTTTTCATCTGGATGAGTTGTGCTTCTGGGGACATTCCCGGTGAGAGCATGACTTTTAAGGGTCCCCCCGGTGCTGCATGCATCAGTCCGAACGAAACCACGGTGATCAAAAATAAGACAAGCACAGCTTGTAGTACGCGGCGTACCAAATATTCAGTCAATCCAGCATCCTCCTTTCGTTTGAAAGGGGAAGGGACATAAGGCTGCCCTTCCCCCTTTTCCTATTGCTAACCGCTACCAGCCGAGCTTATTTTTTGGTATCGTCGATCCACCAGTTCAGGAAGCCAAAGGTCTCCCCATATGGAATCATGGATACTGGTTTAAACTCATCCTTATATTTGACGCGAGAAGTCATGCCTCGTGGCGTTCCGTACTGATACATGAATACGTATGGCAGGTTCGTCGAGATTTCTTTTCCGACTTCTTTATAGATCGCTGCACGCTCCTCTTGTTTCACCGTGGATACAGCTTTTTCCCACAGCGCATCCAGCTTCGGATTGTCGTACCAGCCAGCGTTGTTGCCAGGCGGGAATGCCTTTTTCCCGAAAGTAGAAATGCCATCCGGATCTGGGTCAGACAATTGCCAGCCGAGTAACAGAACCTGGAATTTACCAGGGTTGGCATACTGATCGACAAGAGCCGAGAAGTCTAATGCTTTTGGCTTCGCTTCAATTCCGATCTCTTTCAGGTTTTGCTGAATAACGACGGCTGCCTGCTCACGACGACTGTTCCCCGAGTTGAAAATGAATTCAAAGGAGAAACGATTGCCGTCTTTGGCAAGAATTCCATCTGCCCCGGCTACCCATCCGTCTTCTTTCAGCAGTTGTTTTGCTTTCTCTACACTATATTCGTAATGGACTGCTGCATCGCCCGGATCTGCCCATGTACCTGGCAGGAACGGTGCATCCATAATTTTTCCGGTTCCTTTCAAGATATTGTCGATAATACCTTGACGATTGATTGCGTGGGCAATGGCCTGACGCGTTTTTTGACCTTCAAACAACCCGTAGTTGTTGGGGAAGTTCTTCTTGTCAAAGTTGAAGGCAAAGTATTCATAGCTAGGACCTGGCTCCGTCGAAATGTTGATCGTCCCTTTCGCCTTCACCGCTTCGAGCTGCGTGACAGGAATGGAATCTACCAAGTCAACGTCGCCTTTCATCAGAGCCTGTACTTGTGTGTTTTGATCCGCATAGATTTTGTAAACAACCTTTTGAATATGCGGCTTCTTTTCACCCCAGTAATTTGGGTTAGCATCTAGCACATGGAATTCCTTTTGTTTCCACTCTGACCATTTGTACGGTCCGGAAGTAGGTGTCTTGGCTGGATCTTTTCCGTAAGAATGTGCTTGCAAGTCTTTAAACGGTACATCTTTCAACACGTGGGCTGGTGCCAACTTTTGCATTAATCCAAAAGCAAACGGAGCGTACAATTGAGTCAATTTGATTTCTACGGTGTAATCATCCAGTTTTTTCATCTCTTTCACTTTGTCGTATTTCGTAATTTCTGGTGATCCAGTCTCAGGAGTTTTAATGGCATTAATGGTAAAAATCAGGTCGTCAGCCGTAATTGGCGTTCCATCGGACCATTTCGCATTATTCTTCATCTTGATTGTATAGGTGAGGCCATCCTCGCTTATTTTCGGCAACTCGGCTGCGAGGGACCAAGGGTAAACTGCTAAATCAAAAGACGGGTTCCGATTGTACAAATACGCCTGGGTGTACTCCATAACGTCGCCAGATGCTGTGTCGTTTCCAAAAATCGGATTGATCGTGACGATGTCAGACGTGGTAGAATGCGTGAACGTTCCACCGTCTATTGGCTTCTCATCATCCGTACTGGTCGCCTGAGGAGCCACCTGCTCCACTGGTTTTTGTGTTGGTGCTGGTGTTCCTGGCGAAGCATTGTTCCCGCTTGAGCAACCGACCAACAGCGCGCCGGTTAACGAGAGCAACGCCAACGGCTTCAACCAACCTTTCCCTTTTTTCAAATCATTTCCCCCTCTTTCATGTGTTTTCAAGCCTTTTCCATAACGGGAAATACATCCCAAGACTTGTCTTTTTAATATTAAATAATTTTCTGTTATTTGAAAATATTTTCCCTTTAAAAGATTTAAAAAAATCTGATGATTTTATATTCCTTTATAAACCTTAATAACTCCCCCTTCTAAAAAAGGGGGAGCGAACATGTCTGCCCTACACAGTTTGGAACTGCAACAATTCACGTACAATGCTTAGCGCCTTATCGATATCCGCTGTCTCAATACCGGAATGAGTCACCGCTCGAATTCTGCCGTGACCGAGCTCGGCTACGCGCAGCCCATGTGCTTCCGCTGCTTCTACGAAGGTCTGCCACGTATGGACTGGGTGTTCAATCCGGAAGAACACAATATTGGTCTCTACATCCTCCACATGAGTCACGATTCCTGGAATCTCCGCCAGACCATGTGCCAAGCGAAGGGCGTTTGCGTGATCGACTGCCAATCGATCTGTCATCTGCTGCAAGGCAACCAGGCCTGGTGCTGCAATAATCCCTGCCTGGCGCATACCGCCACCCAGCATTTTGCGAAGACGATACACTTTCTGAATCAAGTCTTCTGTTCCCACAACAAGGGAACCAATCGGTGCTGACAACCCTTTCGACAGACATATTTGCACGGAATCCGCATAACGCGCAATCTCAGCCGCATCCACGTCAAGAGCAACTGCCGCATTGAACAAGCGTGCACCGTCCATATGAACGGGCACAGCCTTTTCGTTTGCAAATGCGCGAACCTCTTCCAAGTAAGACAGCGGTAGGACACGTCCCCCCATCCGGTTATGCGGGTTTTCCAGGCAGATCAAGGAAGGCAATGCGAATTGTGGATCTTCAGGCTCCAATGGAAATACCCGCTCCATATCAGCGATGTCCAACCTTCCGTCTGGCTGCGTCGGAATCGGTTCGTACATAATGCCGCCACACACAGCCGCGCCACCCGCTTCATAGATGTAAATGTCGGTCTCATTGCCTACAATGACTTTGGAACCGCGCGGACAATGTGCCATTAAGGATGCCAGATTAGCCATCGTTCCACTCGGCATGAGAATGGCTGCCTCTTTGCCCAGCTTTCGGGCTGCTTCTTGCTCCAATTGGCGAACCGTAGGATCTTCCCCATACACATCGTCACCGAGTACCGCCTCTTGAATGGCATCCATCATCTGACTTGTCGGCAAAGTGAATGTATCGCTTCTCAATTCGATCACTGGTTTCATACCCCACTCTCCAAATGCTGACCTACTTGTACTTTCAGGCTGTCTTTCACCTGCTGGATCAGCTCAGCGGTCTCGCTGTAATGCTTGCCTTCCACGATGACATAGCCGAGACGATGCGAGAAGTTTTGCGGAGGCCAGACGCTTTGACCGATTTTTGCATGAACGGCCACTTCAGCTATCCCTGGCAGGTTGCAAATGGTATCCATTCCATGCATCCCGCTAAAGGTCCCCTGACTCTCCGACACGAGAAAATGAATGCCTGCATAGCGTTGCTCTTTGATGGTTTGAGACAATTCTGGCGCAAGTCCTGCCGCACACCGAATCTGTTGCAAAAGCAGATCAATCCCTGTTGAACGGCGAACCAGCTCTGGAATCATTCCACCGGCAAGCCTTGCGTTGACTTCGATGACAACACAACCTGCTGATGTCCACTTCACTTCAGTATGGGCAGCACCGAATTGGTAGTTCACCGCCGCTAATGCCCTTTCCACTGTTCGCTCGATCTCCTGTTTCTCTTCTGTCGACAGCGGTGCAGGGAAAATATGCCCTGCTTCCACGAAAAATGGATATCCCGTTAACCGTTTCTGGGTAATGCCGATGACAAAGCATTGTCCCTGCCAAGAGAACGTCTCCACGCTAAATTCAGGGCCCTCGACATACTGCTCCAGAAGAACTGTTCGAGCCGTTTTCTGGCCGCGCGCATTGTACTTGATTGCAAGGATTTCCGCTGCCATATGCTCCACTTCCTCCCAGCTAAAGCACAGCCTTACGTTATTCGACCCGCTATCGTCAGCGGGCTTCACCACGCAGGGCAGAGAAATGGAAGACCGCGCTTCCATCAATGCCTCCATAGAGCCTATTGCCACAAATTCAGGCTGAGTCACTTGATGACCCTGAAGCTTCTCTCGGAAAACCGCTTTATTGCGGCAGGCCTCAATCGCCTCCAGCGAATTGCCTGTCCAACCGAATTTTCGGGCCAGCTT
Organism: Brevibacillus sp. MS2.2; assembly: GCF_013284345.1. Lineage (NCBI taxonomy): Bacteria > Bacillati > Bacillota > Bacilli > Caryophanales > Paenibacillaceae > Brevibacillus > Brevibacillus sp. MS2.2. Next base: position 114,542 of record NZ_JABSUZ010000015.1, on the reverse strand, counting down.
GGCTACCGATTCGAGGTAATAGTCGCTTGTTGACATGATTCCGGCAATCTCTCTGCCTTCCTTAATCACTTGTGCTACACTGTCAGTCAGCTCTGCTTGGGAATTCGTATCTGTCACGACTACGTGACATTCCAACTCATTCAAACCGTGGTAGCGTTCAGGCTTTTCTGTGAAAAATATGGGCGTAAACCCCAATTCGCGCGTTTTTTTAATCGCGAGCATACCTGTCCCCGTCGTATTTGCTTCAACGAACAGAAAGTGTTTGTTCATTCGGATACATCCCCATCAATTTGGAATAGGACCAGCTAGTCACGACTGTCTTTGGTTCCACACATTGAGGCGTGTCTCGCAGGTTCGTTTGCATCAGACCCTTGCTCTCCCGGTAGGAGTGGCTATAGATCGTATCGACATAACGATCCCCTCGATCCGGCAATATAGCCACGATATTGCATTCACTCCCGACTTGGCTCGCTAACCAGTTGGCTACGGCGTACACGGAACCTGAGCTGTTGCCAGCAAAAATATACTCATTACGGGCCAAGCGTAGCGTAGCCGCAAATGCCTCAGCATCATTCAGCCAATGCACTTCATCGATCATGGAAAAATCTACATTCTTAGCGACCAAGCTGTTTCCCAAGCCACCTTGTAGACGTGTCGGCTGATCGGGCTGTCCGAATATCACACTCCCCGCTGCATCAACCGCCACGACTCGCAGCTCCTTATAATGACGCTTCAGTTCTCTGGCTGTCCCGGACAGGGAGCCTCCGCTGCCAACTGCACCAACAAGCACATCAATTCGTTCAAGGTCTTGCATCAACTCGGATGCCAGCGCAGCATATGCACGCGGATTTTCCGGATTATCGTATTGTCGAGGCCAAAACGCTCCTGGATACTCCCTCATTAATTCTTGGAGTCGTTCCAGTCTGGCGCTTTGCCACCCTTGTTTCCCCATCTGCGAAACCACATGAACATGGCAGCCAAGCGAAGTCAACTTGGCATAGGTAATCGGGTCAATTCTTGGATCAGTCACGATGTGTACATCATGCCCCAACTGACGCCCAACCAAGGCCAAGCCGCAAGCCAACGTTCCTGACGAGCTCTCGATAATCGGCATGCCCTCCTGAAGTTCTCCCGACTGTATCGCTGCCAAGACCGATTGCTTGGCTACACGATCCTTCATACCGAACGGATTCATTAACTCGAGCTTTGCAAATACGGAGCCCACTGCCTTTTCATCAAGTCTCAGCTTGACCAATGGGGTATCCCCGATCGTATCTGCCAACTGTTCATACCGCATCTACGCTCACATCCTTCCCTTGCTTGCCAGAAAGCAACCTCTTCATTACCCTCCCCCGCCTTTCTTGGATCGCCTGTAATTCCCCTTGTCGATCCTGCCACTCCCGTTGCAGCTTCTCTGCATGCTCCCTCTGTGCTGTCAGCATCTGCTGCACTTCCTCCGGGTTCGTGGAGCCCGTTGATTTCTTTGCGTACAAGCCCCCCTGCACATCGAAGGAAGCAGCGAGGAGTGCAGCCGTGTCCGGTACTTGAAAGCCTGCTTCCGCGCAAGCTTCATAGAGTAACCGTGGATCTCCCGGCTCCGGCGATACACCGTGTTCCAGTGCACGAACGATGTATCTGCCTGCAATTACCTGTGCTGTGCGATACGGAATCTCATGCTCCAACGTCAGCAAATTCGCAAGAGTAAATCCTCCAAAGAAGTCCCGTTTACATATATGGAGCAAACGATCCTCATTGAATTGCAAATGATCGATCACCGCTTTTAACAGGCGCAACAACGTTTTGCTTTGTTGAAACAACGTCAGAAGGTGCGTCCCTGCCTCTTTGGACGTCTCTACCAAATTCGTGAAAGCTGTATTGCGCTGACCTAGCACCATATCCATATAAAATCCGGTTAGATGCGCACTCTTTCCCCGGATACGCTCCAGGATCGGGAAGTTTCTTTTCTGTGGCATGGCAGAAGATATTCCGGATAGCTCATCCGGCAATTGGAGGAAGTTCATTTCGCTGCTGCCCCATTGAATCAAATCTGTTGTAAATCGGGAGATCAATACTGAGAAGGTGGACAGCTCTCCTGCCATTCTCAAAACCCATTCCCGAGACGCAACTGCCGACAACGCACTCATTCGAGGCTGTCGGAACCCAAGCAACTTGGACAACCGTTGACGGTCCCACGGCAGTTCTACCCCAGCCATGGCCCCTGCCCCAAGCGGGCATTGATTCATGTCGTCATAGATTTGTATCCATCGATTCATGGCTTGCAAGAATTCACTGTTAATAGAGGAAAGATAGAATCCAGGGGTAATCAATTGTGCGGATTGGTAGTGTGTATATCCTGGCATGGGAACAGAACGATATTGATTAGCGAGTGTATGCATTGATTGAATAAGCTGTCCCAATTCTCCCATCGTCTCCAGCCATTGTGCACGACCAAACATCACCTGGGCGCACGCTTGGACATCATTGCGACTGCGATCCATATGCCAACACGGTACCGGTCTCGGGAGCAAGCCTTCAATATAACGCTCGAGGGCAAAAGAGATATCAGACATGTTCTGTCCGGGGTCAGGAGCGATTGTTTCTGGTGTAGCGCCCTGAAGTGCTTTTGCGATAGGCAAAGCGTCTTGTCGTGTAATCAAGCCCATTCTGACATATTCCAACAGCATGGCGAATTCAATCTGAATGTACCCTGACAGCAAATGATCGACTTCATATTTGAACTGTGGTTCCAATACTTCATCATGCAAGAGGCGGCTTGGTGTCGAAGCAATTCTGCCCGTTAATTTTACACTCATGCAAAAATACACCTCGCTTCCGACAGAGTAACGATCGAACCAGGAGTTGCCCTAAAGAGAGATACCTCCTGATTTCTGTTCCGCATAATCGTAGTGATGTTCTTTTTTCATTCTCAAGTGTGGATTCATCCACATGAGAACCACAATAAGAAGTCCCGCTCCGCCAATGATTCCAAATATCGTAAAGATGGAAACAAGACCAGTAGTCAGACCTACCAGGAAGACGGAGACTGGCATGGCGCACATAACCATTACATTGATCAAGCTCGATGCTCTTCCCAAGACTTCTTTGGGCACCATCAAGGTGATCAACGTACTCATTTTGATATTGACGAATGCCGAGCCTATCCCGTTCACGAATACACATATGACTTGCCAAACAAGTGGAATGCCGAAAGCAAACATTCCGATTCCGATACTGAACAGACTAATGCCGCAGCAAATGTAAATAATCGCATCATATCGATTCAAATAATTAATACATAGCGACCCAAGCATAATCCCGATAAAAAAGATGATCTCGAGCATGGCCAATTCAGTAACATTGGTAACGACCAGTGGCAGCAAAATCGCTTCTGGAGCCGTCAAAAAATTGAGGATGGTAAAATAAATCATGCAGTTTCGCAAAAAATCATGCTTCGTAATCGCATGGATTCCATCCTTCAAATCCGTCATGATCATCCTTGCTGTAAACTCACTGACAGTAGATAGGACAAGCTCCCTCTCGTTTATCCATAAAATAATCAGTGCCCCTAACAAATAGGTGACGACATTCAAAATAAAAGCATATTCCATTCCAAACGCGATCACCCCCGCTGCCAATGCCGGAGCCGCCAAACTGACAATCGTTTGAATCATCTGCGATAAACTTTGGGCTTGCGTCATATGTTGTTCGGGAACCAGCGTCCGTATCGCTACCGTGAGTGCTGGCCTGAAGAAGGCACTAACCGTAGTTAGCAAAACGGCAATGGTGATCAGTACAGCAGGATGCAGCCTGTTAAACAAGAACAACAAGACGATGCATAATAGGAGCGCAGCTCTCAATAAATGGGAAACAACCATGATCCTCTTTTTATTTCCTCGATCAACAAAAACGCCCGCGAACAATCCGAATACGATCAATGGAATGGTCTCCGCTGCCAATAAAACCGACATTAACAAAGGACTTTCCGTCAAAACCTTCATTAGCCAAATAAGCGCTAATCGATACACTCCATCTCCCATATTCGAGACAAATTGCGAAAAGATTAAATAGCGATAACTTTTCAAGCTCAGCAATGCCCGAAAAGATACCTTTTCATTAACGCTTATTGGCTGTTCCATCTCGATCATCCACTCCCAATACGAACGGAATCATTTTTTGGGGAAGATGACTTCCGTGCATGCCAGAAGCCATCTCTTGGATCTGCTCCTCTACGTGTGGTATACATGCACTTCTGTATTCAATTCACTTAACCATCTATACCCCAGTTCCAGCTTTTGATAGAAGTCAGGTTCTTCTTTCAACAATAAAATACCGAGGCTGGTCCCACTGTGTGCAACAACCGTACCTAACCCTCCAATTTTGTCGTTGATCTCCATGACTTCCGGCAATAGTTTCTTGGGCAGAATTTTTTGATTCAAGATCGCACTTCTGGACGACACGGCGCCTATCGTGTGGACATCTCTTTCTCTGATCGCTTTCGTGATTTTTTGCAGCAAGAGACTGTATTCCATCTTTTCCTCATTGGTAAACGGTTTTGATTGCTTGTTAAACTCAACCGTATCAATTGTTCCCCCCTCATCAATGCTTACAATACACAAAGGCGGGAGCTCCCCAAGATATTCTCGGAGCTTGACCTCCTTATGGTAGTAAGCAACAGCTCCTTCATACATCACTCCGTCAGTCGGCTCTATCGTCGATAAAAACAACTCCAGTAAAGCAGGCTCCATTTTTATATGAAAACAATTTTCTACTGCTCTGGAGGCAGCCACCAAATCTGCTGATGAACTTGCCATGCCTTTTCCTACTGGGAGCTCCGAATTGATCTCCAAAATTCCGCCAGCCGGAAAGCCATAATGCTTGAGTATTTTTTCTACGAGTTTTTTCGATTTTTGCTTGGAACGAGGTACAGTGACGATCTCTTGTAAGGATGGAATAGAATAAAAAGTAGCATAGGAAGCATTTTTTATAGGCAAAGTCACTAGAAAATCCCGATTATTTTCCCCTAGAATCCCCTGCAGAAGCTCCCCAAAAGTCCCGTTAGCTGCTCCAATGCCTACGTCTGTTGTTTGAGGAAAATTACGAATGGAACTCGTCTTTATCATGCTCATAGAGGCCCCCCAATTAAATGGATATCGTTTCTGCAGGATGATAGTTCTTCATAAAATAATCAAAGAATTCTATTTTGTTAAATTGACTTTTATTCGTACTAATAAACACCCCCAGATTCTTTTCTGGTAGCAACCACATGAAGGAGTTATACCCGATTACCTCGCCTGCTTTCGCCAAAATATTTTCATGGACATAATCAGGATGGAATTTCGCAGTGAAGCCATACCCTGTATAAGCCCCTTGTGGGTGAGGCACCGCTTTACTGGCGAACATTTTGCTAATCGAATCTTCATTTAGTACCCTTTCAGTCCCATAAGCGCCTTTGTTTAATAGCGTCAGCATCCATTTTGCCATATCGTCCCCAGTTGAGAGCAGACTGCCATCAGGAGAGTCCGCAGGGCTAAAATCGTACCTTTGAATCGGATTATTTTCCAGATCATAGCCTGTTGCCAGCTTCGCCTCCAGCTCTGGCTGCAAAAGAAAACTGCTCCTTCTCATTTCGAGAGGCTTAAATAATTTCTCACTGACATAGAGATGGAAGGGGATTCCAGTCACTCTTTCTACCAAATACCCTGCCAGCATAAAGGAGAAATTCTCATTGCAGTATTGTTCCCCAGGTTGATAAATAACGGTTGGCATATAGCGTTGAATGTATTCCTGCAAGGTTACGGACTCACGCTCGCCGTAGTGGTAGCTTTGGGCATTTCCCGTAAACGGTTCGTCAAATCCTGCTGTGTAGCTGAGTAAATGCTCAACCGTCAGGGGTCCTTCAACCTTTCTCGGTATTTCCATATCATCTAGATACGGCTGAATATCATCATTCCATCCAACAAGTCCCTGCTCCACGAGTTGGATGATGGCAGCGACTGTGACAATTTTGGATATCGAACCTACCTTCATTACCGTTTCATCCGCACTCATCCGCACTCTTTCGTTTCGATTCGCATATCCATATGCTTTCTTTAGCTGCACTTGACCATGATGGACGACAACTACGACGGCACCAGGAATATCACTCATCCTAGAAGCATCAAAAAATCCGTCTACCACTCCCTCGAAATCTACCGATTCCCCGGGGATTCTGAGATCAGTACTGTTGTGTATTTTCGTCAAGCAATGTTGAATGATTTCACATAAGCTCTCCTGAAGGCATGCCGTTAATTCGTCTATGGTTTCATTTTTATACTGATTCTCACTGTAAGCTACCATAAATTGAAAACGACCATGTAACACAACGCACTCAATATCGATCTTGCATTCTCGGGATTGATCCAGACTCATTGATTCGCCACCAGAAAATGTCGACAATTGAATGTCGCCATCCTCTTCTTTTCGATCCAGATCAAACTGCCCCAAATAATTAAAGCTGACCTCAGGCTTTATGTTGTTCTTTCGAGGATTTGCCGCCAAATATTTCAATATCCCGTAGTGAATCCCTTTGTGAGGAATTTGGCGCACATCCTTTTTCATTTTATGGATGATAGCAGACAGATCCTGTTCGTTGCCAACGTCTACAATCACGGGATATTCACTTGTAAACCATCCCACTGTGCGGTTTATCTCCACATCAGGTAGAATCGATTCCCTGCCGTGCCCTTCCATATTGATGGCGAATCGATCGATATTCGCCCATTTTTTAAAGGCCACCCCGATTGCTGACAACAATAACTCATCAATTTCCGTGTGATAAGCGCGATTGGCCTGTTTCAACAAGTCCCTGGTCTGTTGCTCATCCATCACGATTGTTTTTGTCCTGGTTTGCTTCCGAAGAGGTTTCCATTCAACGTAATCGGTTGGCAACGATTGAAGTTCCATCTCCTCGATACGATTCCAATAAGCACACTCGACCTCGATTCTATCGCTATGGGCATATTCGTTCAGCTTTTCTGCCCACAATTGGTAAGAATCGCTCTTGAGAGGCAGCGTCATCTCCTTGTCTTGAAGGAGCTGTAGATACGCTCGGTTGAAATCCTCGATTAGTATTCGCCACGATACCCCATCTACGAGTAAATGGTGAACTGCCATCAGCAGATGATCGCCATTCTCGCATTGGAATAGCCCTAACCGAATAAGTGGACCATCAAAAATATGAAGACGGGATTGTATTGCGGTGCATTGTGCATCCATCACTTGCTGTATATTTGCATCGGTTATATTTCGATAGTCCCACACTTCCAGACTGTACATGACGTCGCTTTCGCTGACCCCTCGGTTATAGGCTTGATAGCCCTTCTCCGTTTCGCGGAATACCATTCGTAGAGCATCATGATGTTGCAGGAGCTTTTCAATTCCTTTGCGTACCAGCCTCTCATCAAACCCGTCTTTTCGATAGAGCATAAAAGATTGGTTATAGTGATGGGGATGCTGATTGTGCTCCTGAAAAAACCAATGCTGAATCGGGGTCAACTGTACAGCACCTTCGATATCCCGCTGATCAATTTTTTGTTTCATCGGTTTCAGTCTTGTACCCAGTTCTGCAATGGTTGGAGATGTAAACAAATCTCTGATCTCCATCTTGTATCCCAAGCCTGACAATTGAGAAGCAACTTGTATGGACTTAATAGAGTCCCCGCCAAGCTCAAAGAAATTATCCAAAATCCCAACCTGCTTCTCATGCAAAACGTCTTGCCATACTGATACCAATATCTTTTCGATCTCTGTTTTGGGTTCAACGAATTCCCTATCACTACGCAGCGTTATGTTGAGTTCTGTTAACGCTTTTCGATCAATCTTTCCATTTGGGGTCACTGGTATTTCATCTAACTGAACGAAATAAGAAGGTACCATGTACGCCGGCAACGTTTTTCGTAGCGCCTCTCTCACCATGCTCGCTTCCAGCTCTTGCGCAGCCACATAAAAGGCAACCAGCCTCTTTTGACCTGATTCATCCTCTTTTGGGATAACAACAGCTTCTTGAATATCGCTCGTTTTTAACAATTCCGCTTCGATTTCTTCCAATTCGATGCGATTGCCACGTATCTTGACTTGATTATCGAATCGCCCTAAAAATTCGATGTTTCCGCTGGGGAGCCATCGAGCCATATCCCCTGTCTTATACAATTTTTCACCCGCACAAAACGGACTCTGAACAAATTTTTCATTCGTCAGATCTGGTTGCTTGAAATATCCCCTTCCTACTCCTCGTCCACCGATATACAGTTCGCCAGGAATCCCCACAGGCACTACATTGCCGTTCGCATCCAAAATATACATGTTCACTCCTGGCAACGGCTTGCCGATCGGTAAAAACTTGTAATCTTGCTGAGTCTCTTTCTCGTAATAGGAAGCATCGATGGTTGCCTCCGTCACGCCATAGCTGTTAATGATGCGCATGGTGTGACCGTACCTGTCTACAAGGTTGTGGAATACATGCAACGGACATTGATCCGATCCAAGAATGAGTATTTTCATAAAATCCATGTTGAGGCCCTTCTCATAAATATCGTTCATAAGAGGGATCAGAAGGACCGGTGTGGATTCAAACAGGTTGATTTCGTGCTTTTCCATCAGCTGATAAATCCGTTCCAAATCAATTCTTGCGTCCGCTGGGCAAATGACCAGCTTTCCGCCGTATAACAGGCTCCTTATATAATCTCCAGTAAAAACATCAAAAGCAAAACTCGCCCATTGCAAGCATCGGACCGGGAATTCGTCCAGCTTGTATTCTTGCTTCCATGCCTGTGCAAGCGCTTGAAGCTGTTGGTGCTCGATCATGACTCCCTTCGGCTTTCCCGTTGTACCTGATGTATAAATGACATAGGCTAGCTGGTCGAACTGTATGGATAATCCCAAATTTGTATACTCATGATGATAGGATTCATGGTCATCGAGTACGATTATTTTTTTGTCAAAATCGACTTTCTCTCTTAATGCTTGATGCAGTAGGAAAACTTCCGCTTCCGAATGTTCTAGCATATACCGAATCCGTTCTTCCGGATAATCAGGATCAATCGGAATGTAGGCCCCACCTGCTTTTAAAATCGCCAATACACCGACAATCATCTCAATCGATCTCTCAGCCATGATGCCAACCAATTGATTGGCGCAGACACCCTCCGCTACCAATGTTCGCGCCAGTTGATTCGCCCGTTTATTCAGTGCGGAATAGGACAGCTCTTGCTCTTCAAAAACGACAGCAATGTGATCTGGCGTTCTCGCACTTTGCTCTTCGAACAGTTCAATGATCGTTTTGTTTTCATCCCCGTTGGTAAAATGCACGTCTATAAATCTGCTTACCGCAGCCTGTTTTTCATCCACGGACAATAACTCTATCTGTTTGAGAAAAATAGTTGGCTGATTCGCTACTTGTTCGATGATGTTATGCAAATATCCAAGCATCCGTTGAACAGTTTCTGGCCGAAATAAATCTGTCCGATATTCAATGCTAAGACTCGCCCCATCTTCTTGATCCAGGCATACAAGCGACAAATCAAAGTTCGTCATGGAATTATAGGATTCGACTGCCTTCATTTCCAGGCCGCTTATTTTTCCGTCTTCCTCTAACTTTTCAATATATTGGAACATAAAAGAAAAAATAGGGTTGCGGCTTACATCTCGCTCAGGGTTAATTTTCTCCACCATTTTATCGAATGGATATTCATTATGCGCGTATGACTCCAGCGCCAGTTGTCTGCAAGCCTGAAGCGCTTCAACAAAAGTATGCTTCATATTCACTTCAAGCCTTAAAGGAAGGGTGTTCACAAAAAATCCGATGACTTCTTCGATATCCATGTTGTTTCTTCCCGCTTCCGGAGTACCGATGATAATATCCTGTTGATTGGTCAGCTTGGACAGCCAAATGCCGACAACGGATAAAGTCACCATAAACATGGATGCATCATACTGCTGAGCAATCTCCCGCATACGACCGAAGATATTTTCTGGAAGATGATAAGATTCCACTGCCGAGAAAAATGTTTGGACGGGCTGACGCTGATAGTCTGTAGGCAAGTCCAATACAGGAATTTCTTTTTGGAACGTCTTCAACCAGTACGCTTCTGATTCTGCCAGCTCTCCGTGATTGATAGCATGATTTTGCCAGACTGCATAATCTTTATACTGAATGAGCAGAGCAGGTAATACGGGATCGATCCCTTGCTGCAAGGATTCGTAAATCTGACTGAAATCCTTCAGTAAGATCCCCCATGACCACTGATCACTGATCATGTGGTGCATGTTCAGCAACAATGTATATTTTTCTTCGGCCACCTTACATAACTTCACGCGAAACAGTGCATCGCTCTCCAAGTCAAAGTACGTCTCCGACTCTTGTTGCATGATCAGTTGAATGGCTTTTTGCTTCGCAGCTTCTGACTGCTTGGAAACGTCAACAAATGAATAGGTAAAATCATGATTCCGCAGCACCTGTTGCACCGGATGTCCGTCTTTTACCAGGAATTTCGTTCGCAGTACTTCATGCCTTTGAACCAAGAGCGAAAATGCCTTATGAAGAATAGGCTCCTTCAATGGTCCCGTAATATGGTAAATCGTCGGCATATTATATGCCGTACTTTGAGGCTCCAGCTGCTGAATAAAAAATAATCTCCGCTGCGCATGTGAAACCGGGTAGTAATCCTTCTCCTCTGCCTTGTGAATCGTCGTTCTCTCCTGACTGGTATGGAGCTGACCACTTGCTGACTCTTCCCTGTGAGCCAGTAAGGAGGATAACTCTCGAATCGTTCGATGCTCGAACAAATCCTTGATCGTAACTTCAATGCCCAACTCTTTTTTCATTCGCAAACGAACCTGAATGGTTTTCATGGAATGTCCGCCAAGTTGAAAAAAATCATCATCGATCCCCATATCATCTACGCTGAGCACTGTACTCCAGATCACTGCTAGCCTTCGCTCCAAATCGTTACGAGGTGCGACGTATGCTTCATTCTTGGTTGGAACCGTATCCACTGTTGGCAATGCTTTTTTATCTACTTTTCCGTTTCGATTAAGAGGCATCGCATCGAGGATCATGATACGCTCTGGAATCATATATTCCGGCAGAATCGTTTTGAGATATTGCTGGAACTCCTGTTCATCCTGTTTTTCATGCAGGACAACATAAGAGACGATTCGATTATCTCCATTCCTATCTTCGCTTACGACCGCGACACATTGTCTAACGCTCTCATGACGTAAAAGGGCACTTTCTATCTCGCCAAGCTCAATCCGATGTCCACGTACTTTCACCTGGAAATCGGCACGCGTCACGAATACAAGTCTCCCACTTGGCAAATAACGTCCCAAATCGCCTGTTTTATAAAGTCTTTCTTTTTTCTCTTTCAAAAAGGGATTCTCTGAAAATGCGTGCTCGGTACGTTCGGGATCATTTACGTATCCCCGCCCTACTCCCATCCCGGAAATGTAGATTTCTCCCACACAACCAGTGGGAACCGGACGCATCCATTTGTCCAGCAAATAGTGCTTCATATGGCCGATGGAATTGCCCAACGCAACATACGGATAATCGTCATGCTGATAAGAGCGATCAATGATTTCATGCATCGTATCATCCGAGCATTCTGTCGCTCCATATGTGTTCACTACAATGCCTTCAGGATACAAGGTCTGCCACTTTTTACACAGTGTTACCGGCAGTCCTTCACCAGTAGAGATCATATATTGCAAGTGTGGCAAGGCTTGTTGTTCCGGAGAGCGAGCCAGCGCAGTGTTGTGCACGGCTTCAATCATTGCAGGAACCATTTGAATCACCGTTACCTTGTCACGGCTTATGGAATGAAACAATAACTCCGGGTCTGTTGCTGTCTCGTTGTCATAAATCACCACTTTTCCCCCTACCATCAGGGGAGCCAGGAATTGCCACACCGATATATCGAAGCAGTGGGAAGCATTCTGTACAACAATGCTGTCTTGGTTCAGGACAAGCACATCGATTTTTGCAAAAAGGTGATTCAACATTCCTCTGTGCTCAATCATTGCTCCTTTTGGTATACCGGTAGAGCCCGAAGTAAAAAAGACATTTGCCAAATCATCATAGGCATTAATGATCTCAGGATCATTCGTATCCTCTGTTTGCAAAGAAGTCTTATCCGGACTTACGCCGTTGCCCTCGTTCAAGCAAAACACGATAGGTTTATGCGCTACTTCCGTTGCCAATGTCATGCTGCGTGACTGATAATTCGCCTCGGTTAGTATAACTTTCGCCTTGCTATTTTCCATAATCGTAACCAATCGTTGATCAGGGTGGGAGGTATCTAGCGGAACATAACATCCCCCTGCTTTTAGAACGGCCAGAATGCCAACCAACATATCGATGCTTCTCTCTAAAAAAACGGCAGCCAGATCATTTCTACCAAATCCTTCTCTGCGGAGCCAATGAGCCAAACGATTGGAAGTTTCATTCAATTCTCTGTAGGTAATAGAGTGGTTCATATAGACAGCAGCGACAGCATCAGGATTGCACTTAACCTGTTCTTCTATGATTTGCTGAGCCAGTTGATCCATGTTTCGATGTGACTTCGTAAAATTGCCCATCACGCTCGTCATCATGTTTTCCTCTTCATCCGTCATGGCATTCAGATCGCTGATTTTCATTTCGAAATCCGAGCAAACCTGCTCAAGTATACGGATGTAATGGGACTGTAGCCTTTCCAGATCGCGCTTGGCAGAAGTATAGGGATGAATGAATTGAATTTGTATGGACTGGCCAACCTTCACCATTATTTCGAGCGAAGGAAGGCCACCTCGATAAAGGACGACCGATTCATAATCATCTCCTGCACCACTCACTACCGTCACTGTTGTTCCGATTAAAGGATGATCTTCCGGGACTCCAGCATAGTTACGAATCATCTCTTGTGTAATGAACTGATTTTGCTGCAATTCTTCCCAGCTTATCTGAACAATTTTTACAAAATCACACACGTTTTGATTCGCATGTAATGTCATGAAGACTGGCAAACTGTGAGCCAATGGCCCAATAATGGTATCTGCCCCTTCCAGTGACTCAGGTCTCCCGGAGACGGTAACACCAATCGCTACCTTTTCATCCCCGCTATACATATTTAATAACAGCAGCCAAGCAGCCTGAAAGACAGCTTCAATCGAGACGCCTTGTTTGAGTGCCATGCTCTTGATTGTTTGGGATAATGGTTCGGAAAGTACAGCATGGCAGCTCGTCTGCTGATTCGCTTCCTTTTGTGCACCCTGACCCTGTACTGGATAAAAGACTGACTCGTTATCATTGTGATTGATTTTATCTATCCAATAGCTTTTCGTTCTGGAGCCATCTTGACTTGACTCCCAGATAAAATAGTCTTTGAATGATGTTCGATGATGATTAGATGAATAATTGCCCTTTGCTCTCTTTAGCCATTCCTCCAGAAGAAGCCCGCGACTGACATCGTCCATACACAATGTATGATTGGTCCAAATGATAACCGTTTGATTTTCCTCCATCTGCATCACAGACAGTCGGATCAATGGACCTTCCTCAAAGGCAATAGGCTCCTGATGGGATGCAATCTCAAGAAGATACCTTTGCTCCTTTTGTTCAGCAGATAATCCTCGCAGGTCGTGCCAGTCAATAGAAATCGGGAATTGCTTTAAAACCACTTGTACATATTTATTTTTTAGTTTACGAAAAACCGTTCTCATTAGCGGCGTCTCACTGACTAATTCATTCCACGCTTCTTGAGCTCTTTCCCTTTCGATAGGCTGTTTGATCAGATAGCGCACCGTTGTTATCATGTCTTGGCGTAAGAATTGCTTCTGCACCTTCGAAAGCTCAATTACTTCCCCTACATTTTCTTTTGTTAAATGCTGCAAGCCCGTGCACCTCTTTCGCTAAAGGAATAGTTGCTCATAATCATCATTTGAAAGAAATTGGCTGTTTAGATGACTGACAAGTTCACGGATTCGTTGATGCGGCTGGGCTATCACACTTTGCAATACGTATTCATATTGAGATAACATTCTTTGTGCGGTCTCCCTCTTGAATACATTTGCATGATAGGTAATGGTTCCATACAGTTGACCTTGTGACTCGTGGATGCGGAATTGAAAATCAATCGTGGAGTGTGGTTCTTCCTCGTTCATTTCAAACAAAATTTGCGGCTCAGGTTGTCCATGTAGCAGCGATTCCAAGCCGTCTTTATATTGATAGGCTTCTTTTACCTTGCGCTGTACTTGCAGAACCAGCTCGGAAAAAAGTGGATTTCCTGATAGATCCGTTCGTAGCAATAGGAAAGAAATTTTTTGTAGCTGATCACAATCCGCCCGAAATGCCAGGGCCATATCCTCCTTCTCGCTTTCAGCATGCAAGAGGACCAAAAATGTACTCATGAAAATCTCAAACGATGAGCTGTCCCAAGATTGGGCCAGACGGGATATTTGAGTCGACAGCACCCCTGTTATTTCAAACTTCTCCCGTTCAAACACAGTGGAATCGCTAGAAAGACTACTTCCATCCTCAGGCAATATTTTAAAGGATGGCAAATGGACAAAGTTCTTCGTCCAGTAGTCTTTTTTCGCTTGGCTTTTTAGCATCAGGATATTTTCACTATCATTTTTCAAAAGAAATAGACTGGCGGCTTCAAAATCGGCAATCCATTGGACGACCGTTTCTTCATTCAAAATATCCGCATTGTATTCAAATCCTGCCAATATGTCCTGTTGGTTGTCCTTTTCAACCACAAAACATAAATCATACTGGGATATATTTTTATGAATAGGATAAGAACTGATTGTTAAGTCATTGCTTTGAAACGTATTTTGGGCATTGCCCACAAAATAGGCGCCATCTTGCTTAATGGCTTTTTGATGGACAAAAGCGATTGAAAAAAAAGACGAATATTTTTTATCGCGATCATAATCCAGCTCTCCTGCTATCAGAGAAAATGGGTAGTTTTGATACTGGGAGCATAATGACAACTCTTCTTGAACAAGTCGGGCTAACTCTTTAAATGAACAATTCTTCGGGATTTTGATTCGGAGTGGCAGCATGACAAGACATGGTCCCATGATGGAATAAAACTCCTTTTGGGGCCTGCCAAATCTAGGTACACCGATAATAATGTCATCTTGGCCTGAAATACGAGAAAGAAAAGCAAGGAAGAGAGACAAATAAATAACATCTGTTTGATAGTGATGATTTTTACGGTAAGCTATCATCTCATCGCGAAGCTCGTGTTTACACGTAAAGAAAGAAATCCCGCCTTTAAACGACGGAGTACTGGGACGAGTTTTATCCATCGGCAACTCTAGCCTCTTAAGAGGTCCGCCCAGCTTCTTTTTCCAAAAAGCTCTCGCTTCCTCTCCTTCTTGGCTGGCTAAATAATTCAGTTCCCACTCAACAAAATCCGCATAATGATGTGTGGACGGTTGTATCACAAGCTCTTGATCTGCTATCAACTGTTGATAGATCATCGTAAATTCATCGAGCATGAGCGAAACACTCCACCCATCTGAGCAGATGTGGTGGTACTTAAAGCTTAGAATGCTGCCCATTTCTTTATAATCCAGCAATCTGCAACTGAATAACGGCCCCTTGTCCAACTGAAACGACTTGCCCAGTTCCTGATTCAGATATGCTCGAATCGTCTTATCGTCCCAGTCAGCAGAAGCCACATGCTCAAAATCCAATATAGGCTCGCTGTAGACTTTTTGTATGGGCTCGTCTTCTAACACAAAAATGGACCGATTGATTTCATGACGCTTCACAATCTCGGTAAGCGTACGTATCGTCACCGTTACATCTAGTCGCTGCTCGAATCTGAAAAGAAACTGCTCATGATAAAAAGCACTTGTCGGGTGTACCAAATAGTGAATAAAGTAATCTTTTTGCGTTTCAGACAGAGCGATTGTTTTGATAAAGGTTCTCTGATCCATTCATGCTCACCCCGATTCTTTACTGCGTAATGGTTGGGCATGCGGCTTTCACCAGCATGCCCGAACAAGCAATCAAGCCGTTAGCTGAACAGTTCATTGAAATCGTATTCTTCCGCCAATTTCAATTGAGATAAACGCTGCATTGGATTTTCAGTCATTTGGCATAGGATGTACTCGATTTGACTCATAAACGTATCCATGGCATTCCTGCTAAATACATCCGCATTATACTGTGCAGTAAATGTGAGCTGGTCATGATTCGTGGACAAAAATAACATCATATCCAATTGATCATCTTTTATAAAATGGCTTCCTTCATATGATTTGACCATCGTTTCATCCAGGAAACGATTTAACGGACAATACCTGTAGATAATGCCGTTTGATTCAATTAGACTGTTCGAGGCTTGTTGCCCAATAAAAACAACGGAATACAAATTCTTCTTCAGGCCCTTCGCGGCTAGTTGATCCTCTACGACCAAATTGTACGGATACTCCTGATTCTCATACGCCGCATACGCCGTTTCTCTCGTTCTCTTCAACATTTCCAAAACGGTTGGGTTGCCGGACAAATCTGTGCGCATGGCGACGGGATTGATAAGAGGACCAATAATTCCTTCGAGGTCCGTCTGGGTACGGCCAGATAAAGTAGATCCGACAGTAATGATCATTTGGTCCGTGATGAGCGAAAGCCAAATGTTTAACGCCGTAAGCATGGTCGTATAAACGGTACCGCCGGCCATTCGAGTCAATTCTGATAGCGACTGCGCTGTCGTTGGTTTAATGGGAAGCGACGTTACATTTGAAATCTGGTTGTCGCGAGTGAATGGATGTGCATCGCGCGGTATGAGCGGTGCAGCGACATTTTGTTGCAGTTGCTTTAACCAATAGTCCCGCTGCCGATTCAATTCTCCCTTTTGTAACCGCGCCTGCTGCCACAAGGTGTAATCAATATAATCCAGCGGTTTGGAAAACGGACGATGCCCCCCGCTCTTTTCTTGTTGATACACGTCCGCCAAATCTTTCATAAACACATCTAACGACCAGCCATCAAATCCAATATGATGAGTGCCCAAGAGGAAGAAGTGCTTCGTTGGTGCGACTCGATATAACCTCATTCGAAAGAAAGACTCTCGGGAAAAATCAAATGGCTTGTACAAGTCAGATTCCAAATCCATTTTGATACGTTGCTCGCCTTCCGTAACAGATAAGGAAGACAAGTCCACATACTCGTTATCCGCCCTCAGGTCATCATGCACTTTTTGATACAATTGCCCTTCCTTTTCTATGATGGTCGTACGCATAATTCTGTGCCGTTCAAACATGAGACCCATAGATTTGTACAGAACCTGACTATCAACAGGGCCCTCAACTTCAAAGAGGTACACCCCACCCACCGCTTCCTGGTCACTGAATTTTGCATGGAACCATTGTCTTCTTTGGCCGTGGGATACTTCAAATAACGACTGACCCGGCTGATCCTCTACTCGTGAAACTTCATGAATACGGGTGTTCGACTCGCTGCCTTGCTTGATCTCAGCTATCCGGGCTGCTAGAGCTTCGATCGTCGTAAACTCAAATATAGTACGCAAGGGGATGTCCATTCCCAGAATCGCTCTCATACGGGATATCACTTGGGTCGCCAATAAGGAATGCCCACCTATATCAAAGAAGGAGTCCTTGATACTAATCTGATTCATCTGCAAGATATCGCACCAGATGGAGTGGATAAGCTCCTCAGGAATCGTACGTGGTGCAGCGATGGAGGAGTCGGATGGTTTCATCACGGGCAATTCCAGTGCATTGCGATTAATTTTTCCGCTTGTTGTTTTCGGGATGCTGTCCAGCTTTGTGAAATAGGTCGGAATCATATAAGCAGGCAATTGCCCCTTCAGGAATGTGCGCCATTCGTTTATATCCCCTTCGCCCACGATATACGCAGCCAGTTCTGTAGAACCCCTGTCGTTTTGAACGGAAATGACGGCTGCTTCACGAATGGACGGAAGTCTGCTTAATGTCGACTCAATCTCCCCTAGTTCAACCCTGATGCCTCTTATCTTGATTTGATTATCTTGTCTGCCAACAAATTTGATATTTCCGGAAGGCAAGTAATATCCTTTGTCTCCGGTTCGATACATTCTTTCCCCTGCTACAAATGGATTTTCTATGAAAGCTTCCTTGGTTTTTTCGGGATTGTATAAATAACCTCTTGCCAGTCCCAGACCACCGATATAAAGGTCGCCTATGACACCAATCGGAACCGGGTTTAAATTTTTGTCCAGAATGTATATTCTGTTGTTGTCAATCGGCTTTCCTACACTGACACAGTCCTTCCCAAACGCGTCCTCGGGTGAGCAGGTATAAATGGTAGAGTCAATTGAGACCTCTGTTGCCCCCCAAGTATTATGGAGCTTGGCGTTCAATTTCTGATAGAACTTGCCTACTGTTTCCGGTAATAGCGCTTCGCCACTGGAGATAACATTTTTTAATGTCCCCAATTTTGCTGCATCATCAGGTGTAAGGGCATCGACAAACATGTTGAGCATGCTCGGCACAAATTGAATGCATGCCACTTGATACTGAATAGCTGCCTGAATAATTGCCTCTGGATCTCGATGCAACCACGGCTCCATCAGTGAGATCCGACCGCCTACAGACAATGGCCAGAAAAACTCAACGGCTGCGTCATCGAATGTCAGTGTTGTTTTTTGCAGGACGGACTCCCCTTGCTCCAATCCATGCTGGCGCTGCATCCATAGCATTCGATTAACCCATCCGACATGGAGGTTTTCCACCCCTTTCGGAATGCCCGTCGATCCTGATGTGTAATAAATCGACACCAAATCCGTCGGTTTTACGGTTTGCTCCGGCAATCCCTCAGGCATGCTTGCTATCTTTTCCTTGTCTGCCTCTAGTTCTATGCATTGAACATGCGTCGCTTGCTCGAACAGATGCCTGAATTCCTGTTCTGTTATGCAAATATTCGTTTTTGAGCTTTCCAGTAAATGAACCATCCTTGCTTCCGGCAGCTCGGTATCTAAGGGAATAAATGCCCCGCCTGCCTTTACGATGCCGAGAATCGATATGACAAGTTCAAGGGAGCGATTCATGCATAGCCCGACAGGTGTATTGGGTCGAACCCCGAGCGTAATCAAATAATGCGTCAGCTGGTTAGAACGCCTGTCCAGTTCCTGATAGGTTATCGTTTCACTGCCCATTTCGGCAGCAATTAGGTCCGGGGTCTTTTTTACCTGTTCGATGAACAAATCATGCAAGCATGTATTCTCTGGAACGGTTGCTTCTGTCCGATTCCAATCCCCTACGATTTTGTTACGCTCATCCTTGGGTAACAATTCGAGCGATGCAATCGGAGCGTCCGGTGCATTCACCAGTTCTTGCAGCCAATTTTCGAAATGAACAGCCATTCTTCCTATGGTTGCTTGGTCAAATAAATCCGTGTTATAGATCATGTTCATGATCAGACCAGCTTCAGACTCACCCATGGATAACTCGATATCAAATTTTGAAACGTTATGACGAACGGGCATGATTTCCAACGCTCCGGCAGACGATTGGTAAACATTCGATGACAACTCAGCCCACGTGAACATGGTCTGAAAAACCGGGGAGTAGCTTGTATTGCGTTCAAGCTGAAGCGTCTCTACGATTTTTTCAAATGGGACATCTTGGTTTTCCTGTGCCAGAAGCGCTTTTTCTTTTACGCGAGCAAGCAGTTGTTTGAAGGTAGGACCGTCTTGAAAACTTGCCCGATATACGAGCGTGTTCACGAAGAATCCAATTAATCCCTCGATTTCTTTTACATTTCGATTCGCTACAGGGCTCCCCACCAAAATATCCGACTGTCCGGTATATCTGGATAAAAAGCTTTGATAAGCTGCCAACAGGGTCATAAATAAAGTCGCATTCTCTTGCCGGCTTACGGTTTTCAATTTCTCAAGCAACGTCGATGGCAGCACGGTTTTATGCATACTTCCTGCATAACCTTGAATCGCAGGTCTAGGCCGATCAATCGGCAATTGCAAGACAGGAAGCTCTCCAGACAGTTCCGCTTTCCAATAGTCTAGCTGTAGACCTATCGCATCGTCCGTCAGCCATTCACGTTGCCACACAGAGAAATCGGCATATTGAATCGGTAGGGCAGCAAGCTCCGCATGACTGCCACTCTGTGCCTCCTCATAAAAGGCCAGCCATTCTTTCAATAAAATTTCCTCAGACCATCCGTCCGTAATGATATGGTGCATGGTACACAGCAGAACGGACTCTTCTTCCCCTAATGCTATCAATTTGGCCTGAATCAAGGGGCCTCGATGCAAGTCAAACCTGATGCTTGCTTCCTGCTCAATAAAGTCGTTGAGTTGCTCTTCTTGCGAGGCCTTGGTTCGTTCTCTCAGATCGATGACAGACAAAGGTGTAAACTGATATGGTTGGACAGCCTGGAAAGGTTGACCATTTTCAATTGGAAAAACCGTACGCAATATTTCATGGCGCAAAAGCAGCGCATTCCATCCTTTTTCCAGCGCACTTGCATCCCACAGTCCAGTCAAACGCCAAATATGAGGAACGTTGTAAGCTGTACTATCCGGTTCCAATTGATGCAAAAACCATAAACGCTGCTGTGCATGAGATAATGGGAACCTTTCTGTATGCGGCGCTTTCGTAATCGTTGGTATCCGCTCTCTTTTTCCATTCTGACTGAGCTCCATTATTCTTGTATGTAAACTCGCGATCGTCGGACATTCAAACAAGATTCGCAACGGTATAGACAATTGGAAAGCGTCCTCCAGGCGGGATATGAGCTGTGTCGCAAGCAGAGAGTGACCGCCTAAATCAAAAAAGGAGGAGTGGATACTAATTCGTTCCACTTTTAAAGTCTCACGCCAAATGGACGCTATCCGACTTTCTGTCGCAGTACGTGGTTCGACAAATTCCTCCTCTATCATGACGGTTTCTGGCAATGGCAACGCCTTTCGGTCCACTTTTCCTTGCGTGGTAAGCGGAAATGCTTCCATTTTCACAAAATAGGACGGAACCATGAAAGGAGGCAATTGTATACTTGCATACTTTTTCCACTGTTCGACTTCTCCATCTCCAGCCATATAGGCGATGAGCCTTTTATCGTCAGCTCCATACTCCTGTGCAATAACGATGGCTTCCCTGACGTCTTCCGGCTGATTCAAGACGGTCTCAATCTCGCCCAGTTCGATACGATACCCTCTTATTTTTACTTGGTTGTCTTTTCTTCCGATAAATTCAAGGCCTCGATCAGGCACATATTTCACCATGTCACCCGTCCTGTATAAGATGGCTTCCGGGTCTGGATTAAAGGGATGTTTAATAAATTTCTCTTGATTAATCTCGGGTCGATTCCAATATCCCAGAGCCAGTCCCTTGCCCCCCACGTACATTTCCCCTACAAGACCAACAGGCACAAGCTTTTGTTTGTCGTTTAAGATATACACTTCTGTGTCATTGATAGGGCGACCGATCGAAACGGAGTGTTGGATGGCGCTTCTATCTGTTACTGGATAAAAGGTGGCAAATGTCGTGGTTTCCGTAGGACCATAGCAATTGATCAATAATGTATCAGACAAGTTGTCTACTACCTTTTGAGCGTGCTTGGGGGACATAATATCCCCACCCACCAGCAATTGACGTAACCCTTTTACATCCTCCAGATGGAAATCAATCAGTTGATGAAAGACTCCTGCAGTTAACAATAATGTACTGACTCGATAATCACGCAATACCTGCCCCATCTCGCCAAGATCAAGCTCTTTGTATGGAAAAACAACGAGCTTTGCTCCATTTAGCAAGCTGCCCCATACCTCGAAGGTCGATGCATCAAATGAAATCGACGCCATATGCAGCATGGTTTCTTCCGCCGTAAGCGATACATAGGATACATGTTTAACGAGCCGGATCACGCCGCGATGAGGAATGAGTACCCCTTTCGGATTTCCTGTCGAGCCGGAAGTATACATCAAATACGCAAGGCTTTCTGGAGCTGCATGCGGCTCCAAATTCGCATCTGATTCCATGCTGATCGCCAGTTGGTCACGCTCAGGGCATACGACCTTCAAGCCTTCTGGCAGCCGCGATACCAAGCTTTCTTGTGCGAGTACGATCGTAATGCCTGCGTCTTGCAGCATATAATGGATTCGCTGCTCAGGATAGGCAGGATCAAGCGGGACATAAGCCCCGCCAGCCTTTAAAATCGCTACCATACTGATGATCATTTCGAACGAACGATCCATACACAAGCCGACCTTGCTTTCCGACCCTACCCCACACTTTTTCAAATAATTTGCCAGCCTGTTGGCCCTGCTATTCAGCTCTTGATAAGTGAGTGAGGCATCCTTCCATAGCAAAGCGATGTTGTCAGGATGAAGTTCAACCTGCTCCTCAAAGAATGCAGTGATGGAATTGTTCATACAGCCCCTCCTAATTGCTCTTCCATAGTTCCAGCAATTGTTTTTCTTCATCCTCGGTAATGAGCCGCAAGTTTTCTATGCTCTCGTCAGGATATGCCGTCACTTGTTCAAGCCAATTCACAAAATGCCCGATCATTCGTTGTATGGTGGCATACTCAAACAAATCCGCATTGTATCCAAACGAAATCAATACAGAGTGCTCATTTATCACTTCGATTGAAATAGACAAGTCAAATTTGGCAACTTTGATGGCAAGCGTCACAGGCTCAACTTTTCGATTCGGCCATTCCTTTACATTTCGCAGATGAGTATTCATTGTAAAAATCGTTTGGAAAACAGGAGAGTAGCTTGTATTTCGTTCTGGTTGAAGGGCTTCTACTATTTTTTCGAACGGTACGTCCTGATTCTCTTGTCCACGCAATGCTTTTTCCTTGACTTGGGCGACCAATTGCCTGAAGCTCGGCCCTTCTTCTACATTCACCCGGTAAACAAGCGTGTTTACAAAGAACCCGATCAATCCTTCCATTTCTTTGCGATTCCGATTGGCGACCGGACTGCCGACCAAAATGTCTGTTTGTCCGGTATATCTGGAAAGGAAGCCTTGGTAAGCTGCCAGTAAGGTCATGAACAGCGTTGTCCCTTCCTGTCTGCTGAATGCTTTTACTTTCGCTAATAAGGCAGGCTCCACTTGTATATGCTGCATATCCCCTCTATAGCTTTGAATGACTGGCCGTGGATGATCGAATGGCAACTGCAACACGGGAAGGTCACCCGCCAGCTCATTTTTCCAATACACCAGCTGCTCGTTTACAGTCTCATCCGTTAACCAATCCCTCAGCCACACTGCATAATCCCCGTATTGAATAGCCATTGGCGGTAGATCGGCTGGCGTGCCACTGACTGCTTCTTCATAGAAAGCCATCCACTCGTCTACCAAAATATCCTCTGACCAACCATCGAAAACAATGTGATGAACGGTACACAAAAGAACATACTCCGACTCATTCTTTTTAATCAGCTCCGCTTCAATCAGCGGTCCTTGACTCAAGTCAAATACGCGCTCAGCATTCCGTTGAATATGATGAGTGACGTGCCTGTCCCCTTCTTCCATAGAGAGATGGCTGAGATCAATGACAGGCAACGATATCGGTTGATAAGGCTTGACGAGCTGTACAGCGGTATCATTTTGTTTTGCGAATACCGTACGAAGCATTTCATGACGTTCAATCAATCGGTTAAAGCCTTTTTCCAATCCGCTAACGTCCCAAGCGCCGCTTAAACGCCATACATACGGAATGTTGTAGACGTTGCTCCCAGGCTCCAGTTGGTCAAAAAACCATAGCCGCTGCTGCCCAAAGGATAGCGGAAGCGGTTTCGTCCTATCCACTTGGTGCAATGCGGGCAATTGAGCCGCTTTTTGCGCCTAGACGCCATTCGGATATCCGCTTGGCCAGGCTCTCGATGGTCGGGCATTCGAAAATATCTCGCAGAGGGAGATGCTGACCGAACACTTCTCGTATGCGCGAGGCGGCCTGCGTCGCTAATAGAGAATGGCCTCCCAAATCAAAGAACGAATCAGATACGCCAATTTGGTCGATGCGCAAAATGTCGCTCCATATGAGTGCTAGTAATTCCTCTGTTGTGTTGCGAGGAGCTGAATAGTGATGGCTTACCGTATGGCTGTCGGGTAGCGGCAAGGCTTTGCGATCCAATTTGCCACTTGATGTGAGCGGCATTTTCTCCACCTGCACAAAATACGAAGGAATCATGTAAGGTGGCAGCTGTTTCTGCAGAAGGAGCTTATACTCTTCGACCGATGCGGTACCACTGTAATAGGCGATTAACCGTTTATCTCCCGGCTCAAATTCTTGGGCAATCACAGCGACTTCCCCTGCGCCTGGCTGCTTCCTCATGAGCGCTTCGATCTCTCCCAATTCAATTCGATACCCGCGAATCTTCACTTGGTTGTCCATTCGGCCAATATACTCAATATTGCCGTCTGGCATCCACCGCGCATAATCTCCTGTCCTGTACATTTTTTCTGCCGATAAACGACCATATGGATTCGGGATAAAACGCTCTGCTGTCAGCGCCGGCTTTCCTACATACCCTCGAGCAAGCCCTACGCCCCCAATCACCAACTCTCCCATGACGCCAACGGGCTGCAAGTGACATTCTTTGTTGATGATATAAGCCTGCGTATTATCAATCGGTCTCCCAATGGGAATGACCGTACTGTCCGCGTGACAATCATAGTAGGTCACTTCAATGGTCGTTTCCGTCGGACCATACAGATTGTGGAGAGTCGTTTGATTCCGCTGCTGAATCAATCGATGAAAACGTTGAACCTGTTCCGTAGTCAAAGCCTCCCCAGTCGTATACACGCGCTGTAAGCTTTTGATTTCTTCCGCACAATCGTTGCTTTCCAGATGGTCTAAAAAGATGCTGAGCATTGATGGAACAAAGTGAATATAGGTGATCTGGTGTTTGGCGACCGTTTTTATAATCAGCTCCGGGTCTTTTTCAGCATAAGGAGCGAGAAAACATAGCTTGCTGCCGGTGAAAAACCATAAAACCAATTCGGTTACCGAAACATCAAAGCAATAGGGAGTTTTTTGCATGATCGTGTCGTGTTCGCCCATAGGATAGCGATGAACCATCCAGTTCATGCGATTGACGACAGAGCGATGTTCAATCATGACGCCTTTTGGTGCTCCCGTCGAGCCTGAGGTGTAGATGACATAAGCCAAATTTGTCGAGTGAGCAACTGGTTCAAGATTGTCACATTCTACTTCTTGCTCAGGCATATTCTCACCAACGTACAGAACCGGACCATTGAAATCGATCGCTGTCCTGAATTTCTCTTGCATGACGACTACTTTCGTATCACTATCCTGAAGAATATAGGACAGTCTTTCTTTCGGTGCCATCGTGTCCATCGGCATATAAGCCCCACCAGCTTTTAAAATGCCAAGGATACCAATCATCATGTCAGGTGAACGTTCCATCATTAACCCGACTAATGTATCCGGTTTCACTCCCAAGTTTCGCAATTTTCTTGCCAGGAAGTTGGCACGATGGTTGATTTGCCGATAAGTCCACTGTTCGTTTTCAAATATGACCGCGATTTGCTCTGGTGTCCGTTCAGCTTGCTCCTCGAAAATTTGATGAATGGTTTTCTGATCCGCAAACGCAACAGAAGTGTCATTCCACTTCTGAAGTATTTGATTCTGCTCAGAGACGGTCAACATTGGCATGGAATGGAGCGTTTGGTCACTGTGGGTAAGAACACTTTTCAGCAATTGGATATAGTGCTCAATCATGCGACGCATGGTAGATTCGTCATACAAATCCGTATTGTATTCCCAATCCAAGCTGATACTCCCGTATTCCTCCTTCGTTAATAGAGAATCGGAGAGCTCAGAGTGGTTCGTCACTACCACGTTAATATCAAATTTTGCCGATCCGTTGCTAATGCCTTCGGTGAGTTGAATATCCAAATCGGATACAGGTAAATGGGTAACTTTCGTGTCTTGGAAGCTAAACATGACCTGGAATACAGGGTTCCGGCTTTGATCGCGCTTCAGTTTTAACGCATCGACTACCTGATCGAATGGAATTTCTTGATTCTCATAGGCTTCCAATGCTGACGTTTTGACTGCTTGCAAAACATCCTGAAACGTCATCTGATCGGTAAACTGCGTCCGAATCACAATATTGTTCACAAACATCCCGATCAAGTCTTCGGTGTCTTTCCAGCGCCGATTCGCGATACCCGAACCTACGATAATATCTTCCTGATTCGAATACCGATGCAGCAATGTCTGAAAGGCAGCCATCATGACCATGAATAAGGTCGTGTTTGTTTTCATGCAGTAATCACGCAATTGAAGATACAATTCTTCCGGTATTAAATGGGTGAACATGTTCCCGTTAAATGTTTGATTGACCGGGCGTGGCCTGTCGGTTGGCAGTTCGAGAATCCCGTTGGCTCCGTTCAACAGATTCTTCCAGTATGTTAACTGCTTATTTTCCTTGCCTCGTTTAAACATCTCGTTCTGCCACACGCAATAATCTGCGAATTGAATCTGCAATTCCGCGAGTGGAGATGGTTTATTCTCCAGATACGCACTGTACAGCGTAAAAAGTTCTTTCAGGAATTTTCGGAACGACCATCCATCATGAATCAGATGATGCTCTACAAACAGAATGACCGATTCCCTATCTGAGATCTTGTAAACCAGCCATCTCGCCAATGGCAGTTGCGAAATATCGATCGGCTTCTTGATCTCTGCTCGAATCAATCTCTGCACTTCACGTGCACGATCACTCTCAGGTACATAAGAAACATCAATAACGGGCAATTTCACATCGAATGGTTCATAAATAACCTGATACGGCCGCCCATTTTTCTCAAGAAAAACGGTTCGAAATATTTCATGTCTGCGTACAATCTCGGTAAAACATTGATTCAAGATGGGGATTTCTAGCATCCCTTGCACTTTCATGGTTGCCTGAAAGATATAAGCCAAATTATTGGAGCTTAACTGTTCTAAAAACCACACTCTCTCCTGCGAATAAGAAAGCGGCAAATCTCTGTCTCGTGATGCCCTGCTAATGGCAGGAAACGCATCCATCGAGTATGTATCCTCTGCGGCATTGATGACTGGCACGATACTTCGGATTGTCGGATATTGAAACAGGGTAGACAACGGGAGTTCTTTTTTGAAGACTGCGCGGATTCTTGCTACAACCTGCGTCCCTAACAGCGAATGTCCGCCTAATTCAAAGAAATTATCCTCTACACCAATCTCCTCATATCCAAACAAATCCTTCCAAATGCCCAAGAGCTGCATTTCCAGTTCTGTTTCCGGTTTTTTATATTCTGCTGAAATATGCGGTCGGCTATTTCCTACCTCTGGCAGTGACTTTATATCAATTTTTCCGCTGGGCATAAGCGGGAAAACATCCATTTTCACAAAATACGCTGGAACCATATACTCCGGAAGCTGAGCCTTCAAATAATCACGCCATTCCGTTATGCTTCCAGACCCTATCACATAGGCGATAAGCTTGTTATTTTCATAGGAATCCTTTTGGGCCACTATAATGGTTTGCTCAATAGATGGATGAGTGCTTAAAATCGTTTGAATTTCCTCAAGCTCAATCCGGTATCCTCTCACCTTGACCTGATTGTCATTGCGACCAAGATACTCCAGATTACCGTCGGCTGCATACCGAGCCAAATCTCCCGTTCGATACAATCGCGAATCTGCTTCTGGACGATAAGGATTGGCAATGAAACGCTCTTCGGTTAATGCAGGACGGTTTAAATACCCTCTTGCTACACCTGTTCCACCGATATAGAGCTCGCCAGCCACTCCGACGGGTTGGATTTGTAAATGCTCATTGAATACGTACAATTGTGTCTGACAGTTTGGCTTTCCAATGGGGATCAAAGAGCGATGATCCTCAGGCATACATTTGTAGCTGGCAACTTCGACGGTCGTTTCCGTTGGACCATAGGTGTTATATAAGATTGTCCCATGAGGAATAGTCAGCAGATGCGTAAATTTCCGGGCAACTTGAGGTGGAAGCACTTCCCCACCGGCAGTGACATATTTCAGAGAGGATAGGGCAGAAGACGTACGATCATTCTCGATATAATCCAAGACTACTTTTAACATGGATGGCACAAACTCAAGATGGGTAATGTTATATCTCTCCACTGCTTTTACCAGCAGGGCAGGGTCTTTCTCTTCGCCGTTAGGGAGGATGTACAAGCTCGCACCTTTCACCATCCACCAATAGAGCTCCCAGACAGACGCATCAAAAGAAATAGACGTTTTCTGCAAGATTCTGTCTGTATTCGTCAGTTCACTACGCTTCTCCAGTGTTTGAAGAAAATTCATGATGGAGCGATGTTCAATCATGACCCCTTTCGGATTGCCAGTCGAGCCCGAGGTATAGATTACATAGGCCAGATCGTTACCATTCACTTGGTTTTCAGGCTTTTCCATGCTTTCATTCGAGATTATTTCAGAATCATCAGATAAATTAATAGTTTTTATTCCGTCAGGTATTCTTGCGACAGATGCTTCATCCGCGATGACGATTGGCAATTCTGCATCTTCTATCATATAGCGCAGTCTTTGAACAGGATAAGCAGGGTCCATCGGGACATAAGCGCCTCCTGCTTTCAACACGCCCAAGATGCTCACGATCATTTCAATGGAGCGCTCCAGGCATATGCCAACGAGCGTCTCACTTGTAACACCTATCTTTCTAAGATGATGGGCCAATTGATTCGAGCGTATATCCAATTCCCTGTAGGTGACTTCCTCTTGCCGGAAAACGAGTGCGATGGCCTCTGGATGACGATTAGCTTGGCAATCAAAGGCAGCTAAAATAGTATCAGGAAGCTCAAAAGCCTCGTCATTCCTGCACCACTCGTCTAGCAATTCTCTTTCCTGACTTTTGGTGATCAATCGCAATTGATCGACAGGTGTTTCCCTATTCGTTACAACCTGTTCCATCCAGTTACAAAAGTTCTCCAGCATTCTTCGGATGGTTTCTTGTGTAAACAACCTGGCATTGTAGGAGAAAGATATGCGCAAGACGTCTGCCTCTTCAACATCCACACGCAAGTCTACAGTTGACTCGTCGTACTCGATAGAAAGCTTGTCTATCGTGACTACATTTCCAGCTTTTCTTACTCTCAATAAGGTATGAAATAATGGCGTGGCTGCTGAAAGACTTGCGAGCATCTGTCCCTTCTCTGCTTTATCCTTGCCCTCGGTAAGTAGCTGTTTAAAATTCATAGCTCCATCAACAAGGACTCGATTTATCCAAAACGCAGAGTCTGTCACCGCACCAACCCGAATATCCTTTTGACCCGTATACCTGTAAAGATAACTGTGATAGGCAGCTAAGAGTACTGTAAACAGATCGGCCTTTTCTTGTATCCCCACCTGTATGGCTTGCTTGCTCACCGTATCTGAAAGATCAATCGTTTGAGTCTCGCCCGCATATCCAGTATGGTGATGCCTGGAGATATCTAGCGGAAGCTGTAGCAATGGAGCTTCTCCAGCTAATTCTGACAGCCAATGGTTCTTTTGATCTTCCATGGACATGGTCATCCTCCCTTTTCGCGTTTGGTAATGATGGGAATCTCCAAAACGAGCGAAGATCCTCACCTGTTCTGATTAATCAACACGACACCTCCCCTCCTCTCAGCAATTGTCTGCAAAGGAATCAATGAGTGGCTTCATCGCACAGCATATGAAATAATCAGGCCAGCGTCTGATAATCGGTCTTTGTCAGTGCTGACACGCTAGTGGAGTATGCAATTGGAAGAATACCAAGAATGACAGTTTGATGAATCGACAATTCTAGCCCACGACTGTAATCTCGCCGCGGGGTGACTCTTCTTTTTAGGTGAATTGGAATATAGATTTCATGTGGGAGTTGAATGATTAGCGCTTTATACACTAGTTGATTGGATTGCTATGATGGGAGATGGAGTGTAGAGTGAGGATGTTGTTATGTGTAATCAAACCAATGCAGGACACTGCACTTGATCATGAGAAATGGTTCTTTCGAATCAGAGTTGCTAAACTAGCTACTGACTCTATGAAAGGAGGGAAACTTGTTGAAATGCAAAGGAGTTGGTTAGGAATGAATCGCAGAGAATTACCCATATCAAGTATGAATTGTAATCTTTTGTCATTTAAGGATATTATATCATGTCTGAATTTTATGTCAAATACGATGATATTGAGTCGTCTTTGCTCAACCGGAAACTATAATTAGGAAATTTTTGCACATAAAAAATATAAGACATTTCTTCTCCCTGTGCTAGGTTCGTTTCACAGCTCACCTAACGCCAAGAAAGGAAAAATGTCTCAGACATTTCTAGGAAAAGTTATACACACCTACGCCCAACGACACTGCCAACAAAATACCAAAGTACCACTTCGTAAACCGAAGACTGAACCACGAGCCTTCCCACCATAAGATCCCAAAAAAAATGGCCCCAATCAAGATGCTACTTGCAAAAGCAATGAGTGCATTTTCCATATTTCTTCACCTTTTAAACAGAATGGAAAAGGGGCTGCGCTCTACAGTTGATCGAACAGCCCCTTTTCGTTTACCAGACCGTAATGTTAATCGTTATGGTCTCGCCGCCGTATTCTACTGTAATCGTTGTTTTACCAGATTCCAGAGCGGTTACGACACCATTTTCTACAGTCGCAATCTCAGGATCTTCCACTGTCCATTCGGCATCCTTGGTGACGATCTCCTCGTATCTTTTTTCATAGACCGCATACAGGACGATCTCTCCAGTCTTGTCTGCCTTCAAGCGCAGCGAAGAGCGCGATGCTCGCAAATCTTTCACTTTCTTTTCCTCTACGACGAGCACACGATTGGTTACCTTTTTACCGCCAAATTTCGCAGTAATGACAGCCTTCCCTTCAGCCAGCGCTGTCACTTTTCCCTCTTTTGTTACTTCGATGACCTCTTCGTCGCTTGAGAACCAAGCTGCTTTTTCTGTCACCTCTTCGGTGTTCTTATCACTGAAGACGGCTGTCAGCGTTAGCTGCTTCTCCTCATCGATCTCCAAAACCAAATCCTTGAAGGAAGTCGTCAACGAACGAATGGTTTTCTTAGAAACCGTCACCGGAATCTCCAGTTCCTCGCCCATATAGCGTACGGTAACGATGTCTTCTCCCTCTTCTTTGCCTGCCGTAATACGGCCCTGCTTGACGGTAACCAACCCGTTTTCCGTGTCGTACTCAACATTTTTGTCTCGCGTGATGTCTTTGCGTTTTTTGCCTTCTACTTTATAAAGGCGCAGGGTCGTGGTTCCCCTTGGCTTCATCCAGAAGGACGGTTCGTTTGTTTCCAACTGGAAGGTGGCTATTTCCTTAACAGTTACTTCCACCGAATCGGTTTTGTTCCCGTCTACGGTCGTTACTGTAATCGTCGCAGTCCCAGAAGCTACTGCCGTGATCTTGCCTTCCTCATCTACCTCGACGATCTCAGAGTCGCTGCTTTCCCACTTGACTCGTTTATTTGTTGCATTCTCTGGTTTTACAGTGGCACGAAGGCTTTCTGTATCGCCAACACGCAGCGTTAACTCCTCTTCCTCCAACTCAACTCCGGTGACCGGCTCTCCTATTGGTGGATTCGGCACATTTGGCACATATAGCTCAATGGAATCATCCAGTTCGACGGAGTTTCCTGCCTGGTCGCGAAGCTGAATCAGAACTTTTTTCATCCCATTGCCATACGTCAAGTTCCACGGTACCGTCCCCGTCACTTTTTCCCAGCTGCTCCACTTGCCTTGGTCATTGGAGATGCACATCTCTACATCTCCCAAATTGTCCGTGGCAGTAACATGCAGTCTCACGCTGGTGGAGTAGGTTAGACGATCATCATTGTTAATGACGAATGTTCCCGTTGGTGCTGTCTTATCCAAGGTAAACGTGATCTTGATTTCGTTTCCGGAAGCATCGACGACCCGCAGTTCATGCTTGCCTTCACTGGTTACCTGGTCGCCACTTGCAAACGGAGCACTATTCAGCGTCGCAGTTCCTTCGTTGAATGTGATTGTCACGTCATCTTTGTAAATCCCTTTGTCCTCGACTCCTGTAACAACGGGCACATCTGCATCCAGCTCGATCGTATCGGAAACGGTTGTAATGTGCCCTGCCCTGTCTGTGATCTGCATTTCGACAGTCTTGGTTCCATCACCGGACTTCAACTGCCATGCTTTGGTCGCAGTTACTGCCTCCCAATCGCTCCAGTCGTTGTCACCATTTGCGAAGCGGATTTGTACATCGCTGGTACTGTCGTTCGCTGTGATGGCGAGCGTAACATCACGGGACTTGGTGTAGCTGTCTCCGTTATTGATCGTGATAGAACCAGTCGGCGCCACCACATCGAGTTCAATCGTATCGCTTAGCTTTGTGACGTTCCCCGCCTTGTCCCGCAGCTTGACATAGACCGTTTTGATGCCGTTTGTACTGCCATCAGCCAGCTTCCATGCTTTGGACGCTGTGAATCGCTCCCACGTACCCGAATTGTCATCTACGTTAGAGATAGCCATCTCGATGTCGTCTGGATTTCCGGACGCAGTGAGTTGCAGCGTAACCTCTTCTGTTTTCGCAAATTCAGCTCCGTTATCGATGCTGAACGTTCCAGCCGGTGGTGTTTTATCCAGTGTGAAACGAATCGTCGTGCGATTTTGTGCATCATCTGTGACGACCAACTCATACGATCCTTCCGCGCTGACGACAGAACCGCTCGTAAACGGATTGCCGTTCAGCAATGCTGTTCCCTCGCTGAAGGTAATCGTTACGTCGCTGGCATAGACACCATCCTGAGTGACTCCTGTGACAACGGGTCCAGAGGAATCCAGCGTGATTTGCTTTTGAAGAGCCAATTGGTTTCCGGCCGGGTCTTTCAGCTCAAGATAGACCGTTTTGGTTCCATCAGCACTGCTCAGCTCCCATGGAACGTCGCCTTTTGATGGTGCCGCTTTCCAATCGCTCCACGTCAGGTTGTCATTGGACAAGCGCATTTCCACACCATGGGCATCAGCCGACTCCACACTCAACGTAACTTTGCTCGTGTTGGTATACAACTGACCTTGATTGATCTCAAAAGCACCCGTAGGGATGGTCATATCGAGTGTGATCTCATCGGTAAAGCTGGCAATATTCCCTGCTTTGTCCTTTACTTCCATGTAAACCGACTTAGTTCCGTCCCCAGTCGGCAAGTTCCACGCCTTTGTCGTGGTCAGCGTTTCCCAGGAAGTCCAATTGGCTGGATCACTCGTATCATGGGAAAAGCGCATCTGTAGTTCATTGCTGAAATCGGTAACGGCAATTTGTAATGTGGTTGCAAGTGAATTGGTATAATTGGCGTCACCATTGATCTTGAGACTGCCTGACGGCTTCGTTTGATCAATCGAAAATGCAAGCGTCGCTGTATTGCCCGCTTCATCAGTGACAATCAGCGTATAAGCACCATCATCATTGACGATTTCTCCGTCAGCTATCGGCTTTCCGTTCAAGATCGCCTTTCCTTCGTTGAAGCTGATCGTAATACTCTGATTGTACAGCTTGTTGTTCTCTACCCCTGTGACTACAGGTGCAACCGTGTCGAGTGTAATCGATGCCTGTAAATCATGGGGGTTGCCAGCTTCGTCGATCAACTGTAGATAGACCGTTTTCTGTCCATCCCCATTTGTTAGCTTCCAAGTCTTGGTGGTCGCCACATTCTCTAGCGCACTCCAACTGATGTTATCGTTGGACAGCTTCATTTTCACCTTGCTGGAAACGTCAGTGGCATCGATTTGCAAAGTGACATCCTGGTTGTTCGTATGGGTGGCTCCGTTATTGATCGCAAGAGTTCCTGTAGGCGCGGTTTTATCCAGGGTAAAGGTTATCGTAGCCGTATTCCCCGCCGCATCCGTCACTACCAGCGTATACTTGCCCTCCACACTCACCTTTGTGCCGCTGGCAAAAGGTGCACCATTCAATGTTGCTGTGCCATCGTCGAAGACAGGTGTGACATCTGCCGTGTAGAAGCTGCCATTCGCAACCCCCGTCACAACAGGTGGCGTTTTATCTAACATGATGGTACCAGATGTATAATACAAATTCCCTGCACCATCACGGAACCTCGCATAGACTGTTTTTTGTCCGTCTCCATTAGCCAAGTTCCATTCCAGCTTGTTGTTGGCTGGGACGGGTATCCAACTGCCTGTAAAGATATTATCATTCGACAACATCAGATCTACCGGGCCGTTCGCATCACTCCCCTGAATGGTAAGCTCTACCTTTTCTGATGAAGTGGCTACGTTCCCGTTATTGATCTCGATGGTCCCTGTCGGTGGTGTTATATCCAGCACAATGCTATCCTGCGCTTGAAGGACAGCTCCTGTTCCGTCACGCAGCTCCATGAAGACTGTTTTGGTCCCTTCGTCAGTCGTAAGGGTCCACGGTACAGGTGTCGCAAGCGACTTCCATTCGCTCCAAGGACCGCCTTGCACGTTCGTCAAACGGTACTCGGGCTTGGCAGCGTCTGGGTCATCATGGGTCATGGTGAGCGTCACATTGGAGGAATTCGTAACGGCAGCACCGCCATTGATCGTAACCGTCGCTGTCGTAGGTGGTTCATTTTCATCCGTCACCTGAATGGTCATCACCTTGGCGAATGTATTGCCAGCCGAGTCTGTTGCGGTTATCGGCACAGAGTAAGCCGACTTCGTTTCAAAATCAAACGTTTCCGTCGCCTTCAGTTGATTTCCCTCAACAGCAAATGGCACCGTAGTGTCTTGAATACTAAACGTAACGGTGTCTCCTTGATCAGGATCTACTGCCGAAAGCGTACCAACTACCGCTCCTATTTGATTGTTTTCAGGAATCGAATTGGACGATAAGAGGATATCCGTTGGCGACGAGTTAGGAGCATAAGTGATTTCTAGCTGAGAAGCGTAGCTAAAATTTCTTTTGTCGTAGAAAATGATTTGAGGCTGATACAAAACGGGGACAGGTGGTGCGGTTTGTCTTCCTCTTAAAACAAAGGTAGCTTTTTTGTCTGAAATATTGGTCTTGACAAAGCTGGTTACATCAAACGATTTCCATCCTGTGAAATTACTGGGGATAAACTCATTTGTTATGATTTTTTCATGATGCGTAGGTAGCGTCGTCGTGAAATCATCGTTCCAATTGTCATCAGACGAGCCCCATAGATCAATAAAGGGCATATCTCCGCCTGTTGCTTCTACCTTATGCACATAAATTTTCAGGGCAGCAGACTGAATTTTCCTCTCACTTTGCACGCCGCTCAGGTCAAAACGCAGGGCAGTATTCGCAGCCCCATAGTCCCCACCAGAGTCTCGGGCATAGCCGACGATCAACGCGTTCGGAATTCCTTGGTAATTCAGGCCATCAGGATAGGCACCAAACGCATCCACGAACTTGTCTGCCTCTACCCTAATCACAACGGGAAGATCGGCTGCTTTCACTTTTTCTTGAAGAAACACAGGTTGGACAATTGCGAACAGCAAAGTGAATACCAACAAACGAGCGATTATTCTTTTCATGAATAATGTTGTCCTCCTTTCTTCTTCATTTCAACTCCCCCTACTGTCGACACACTCCCCTAGCAAAACATCTAGGTGAAACAAAATTATGTTAACAACAGTCTTTTACAAAAAATACTAACTAAAGTTATGTCTTTTCTTGATTATTTTCTTCCCAACAAAAAACCCCACCGTATAAGCGGGGGTTGATTCTAATGGTCGATCTCGCTCTCTCTTAATCTAACAATCGCTTGTGCACGATTTTTCACCTGGAGCTTGCTAAAAATTTGATGCACATGCCCTTTTACCGTCCCCAGTGTGAGATGCAGCTTGTCCGCAATCTCCGAATTGGATAACCCTTCACCGATCAGTGCCAGCACTTCCGACTCTCTTTCCGTCAATTTTTCCAATGCAGGTGATACCCGGATTTGAATATCAAGCGTAGGAAATTCCTTCTCCACGCTTTTGAGCAGCATCGAAAGATAAGCCATCTCTTGCTTGGATACGTTTTTGCTTTTATAGAGCGAATAGAGCATTTTGGCGACGCCAGGGCCTTCATCCAAAAAAGTGCGTACATAGCCTTCTGGTGCGGCTAATATCACCGCCATGCGCATACACTCCATCGCTTCATGATGCTGTTTTTGGATCATGAAAGCTTGGCTGAGCAGTAGAAAAGCTTCAATCTGACTCCCGAGCCGATCCTTTATTTCCGCCTCGTGCTTTAGACTGGTGAGCAGCATGATGGCCGCACTGTCGTTTTTTAAATAGATGTATACCCGAGCCAACGTCATTCGCTCAAATTCATGTCGGGAAGCGACAATATCGACATTCATTTTCGTGTAGGGCTCAGCCCATTTTTCTATTTCTTCCCGTCGATTTTCTTCGATCCATAATCGGACGCGGAATGTTTCTACAAAAGACATCCAATGGGGAGGCGCATCGTGCTGGCGGCATAGCAATGTAATTTCCTCCATGGCCAGCCACATCTCGTCGTTACGATGCTCTGCTTTTCTCCATCGGGCCAAAGTCAGATACACAGGGACCAATACGCCGAAATTCAAGGAGATGGTGCCTAACTGGATTGCTCGCGGTACGAAATATTTTAACTGCTCACAATCATTTTTCTCATAATAAAGCTCAGCCATCACGATGGAACCGTAGGCTAATATGCCAAGACCACTGTGCTTCCAGATCGCCCTCAGTTTTGGATAGAATTCATTCACGTTGGACAAATACCCGCTCAAAGCCACACGACTACGCAGCACGTACGGCTCATCCGAATTCAGCTCGATACCGACGATGAAGTAGCGGCTGAATTTTGGCTTCATTTGAACCGATTCTTCCATATATTTGAGGGAAAGGTCTACATTTCCCCGCATCACTTCGATATATCCCCGGAGCACACACATTTCTACTCGACAGTCGTCAAAGCCCCCATGATTGGCCCGTGTAGCTTCGTCAGCCAATTGAAGGAGGATTTCCGCCTGATCAATTTCGTTGGATACAGCATGCAGCCAAGCAAAAGCAATGCACAGCTCGGGGTTGCATTCCAACCAGGACTTCTCAAAGTATTTCATCCATCTGCGCA
The DNA here is from genome assembly GCF_013284345.1 of Brevibacillus sp. MS2.2. Classification (NCBI taxonomy): domain Bacteria; kingdom Bacillati; phylum Bacillota; class Bacilli; order Caryophanales; family Paenibacillaceae; genus Brevibacillus; species Brevibacillus sp. MS2.2. Next base: position 77,437 of record NZ_JABSUZ010000015.1, on the reverse strand, counting down.
GTGTTATATTTTCGTACTGTTTCAACATCCACGGCGCATGTGCGACGATTAAACGGCTCGCCCGGGTCCAATCTTTTCCGAGAAACGCATGCTCAGTCGCCTCCATTACCCATCCGTGACTTTCGAACCAACAGCTTGCAGAGATATGTAGGGCAGGAAGCAGTTCGTTATAGGTTTTCCTTACATGGGAGAGCAAAAGTTCTGCGAACAAATGGTGATAACGATACCACTCATTTACCCCGTCCAGCGCGATGACAAATGAATTCGTTCTCTCGAGCATGCGAAGGATGTCGTGAGCGTCCGGCTCTCCGGTAACGGCTGCGCATAGATCTCCTGTCAGCCGCGGCAGTATAGACGTTTTCAATAAAAACATCTGCACCTTTTCTGGCAGTCGTTTCAATACTTCTTCCGTCAAATATTCCCCGACATACTTGTCGTTACCGGAAAATTGATGAATGATCTTTGACGCTTCGGGCTTTCCTTGCATGGACAAGGCTGCTAACTGCAAACCGGCCACCCATCCCTCCGTTCGTTTGCTTAGCGAGCCAATGTCTTGATCTGACAGACTTAGACCCAGTTGCTCCTGGAATAAGCGTCTGCACTCCTCCTCATTGAACCGAAGAGTGTCTGAGCCCAGTTGCTTCAACTGTTTCCGAACGCGTAGACGGTGTAGGGCAAAAGGAGGTTCCTCCCGCGTAATCAGGACGACATGCATATATAAGGAAGCATGCTGGATCAGAGTCTGCAGTCCTTCATGAATGGAAGGCTCCTTTATGAGATGGTAGTCGTCCAATACCAGATAAAAATCACGTTCAAACCCCGCAATTTCTTCGAGTAACACGGACATCAACTGCTCAGCAGAAGCCGTGTACTGCGGGTGGAGCACCGAGGAGGATTCTTTGCCCAAGCCTTCCTGCGCCGAATCAATTGCCCTGGCAAAATATCGCCAAAAGCGCACGGGATCATTATCGGATTCATCCAGGGAGATCCAACCGGTCGGTTTGCCAGAATTTTGCGTCCATTGACTGACTGCTGTCGTTTTTCCGAAACCGGCTGGCGCGCACACGAGAATCAATCTTGCTGCGCCCGCGTCATCGATTTCTTTCAATATCTGATGCCGAAGCAACAAGTCCGAACCATACTTCGGAACATGAAGCTTGGTTGCGATAAGTGGACTGTACGTTAATAAATCCATACGCATCTCCTGCCTAGAAGTAAAATGACATTCATGAAGGAAACATGGAAAGTAGCCTTGCTATCGATGTCCTGAAGCGCAATGAGGTTGGCTAACGGGGAAAAAGAGTTCATAGAAAGATAGGAAATATTGCTCAGATTAAAGATACAGCAAAGTAGTCTCTGAGTGGGTAATTTTTTTATGAACGTTGCATCCAGACAGAGAAAAACCCGACTATCACAGTTGTCGGGTTTACTTTCAGTCATCTAAACATTCTGTTGATTCGTCTGGCTTCTATCGCGACTTTTTTACTGTACAGCCTTTTATCCTGCTTGAGTTGCAGCACCTTGGCACACTGGTGCGCCTTCCTCAAAACATTACTGTTCGAGTTGTTTGTCGATTTCAACATCTGGTCAGCCCAGCGGTACGCTTCTCTAGCCAAAACCTCGTCGCTGTCCCTTGCCTTCAAGCTGATATCCAACAAGGTTTCGCTCAAACTTCTACCCAAACCAGCACTTCTCCAGGAAGTAAAGAGCTTGAGCTCTGGCTCGCACTGCTTGACGCTGGCAAAAGCCTGGACCCAGTCCTGCTTGAGTAAATGGATTTCGGCTATTTTTAACCAGTGCGATACTTTGTCAAACGAATCTTCCTGTTCCGGGAAATTCTGTGTGAGATAGTGAAGTGCCTTGTCGTACTCTTCCAATCGTTTTGCCTGATGATACAGCAGAGAATAATTCTTTTTGTCAGAGCCCAACTGCTCTTCTAGCTTCTCCAGTAATTTCTTGGCTTCTGCCATGTTACCGAAATCGCTTGCTCTGTCCATTAACGTTATCAAGGACTCATCCTCGCGCTTGGCTGGGTAAATCCTAGCCTTGGATTGAAACCATCGCTCCATATGTTCAGCCGTATACATCGTTTCCAGCTCCTCTTTCTTATCCTGAAAGAAAGAGCTGATTCGATACAGAGCGTTCTCTTCGATATACGTGATCGCCTCTTCAATCCCCGCCGAAATGATATATTCGGTGTCAAAGCCATAGTAGGTATCAAAATTGCTTAATTTTGCCTGCTCAAACAGTGGGATATGGTTAACATCCTTACACTTCGCCAACAAAAAAGCCACGATGTCCATGGATTCATGTAATCCCTGATACGGATGAGACTTATGCATCTCAATCTCTTGTCTCATCAAATAGTGCAGGAATTCTTTGTCTGCTTCTGTCACAGTCTGATCGTATTGAAGCTGAACGATCAACGCGTATCTTTTCAGCCCGTTCTTGTCATAACCGTATGCATCCTTACACTTGCTATAGGCAAAAGAGCCCCAGAGGTCTTTGGAATGTTTGATCAATGGCAATTGCTCGGGTATTTGGTGGATTTCCATATTTGATTCTCCTCTCCTCGGAATGGGACGGCAGCGCCTTACTCATCTTTTCCCATTCTAATCGTCTACAATTGACAATACAATTTTCAAAGTGGTTAAATGTAATATGTTTACATTTTTCAGGAGGTGCACAAAATTGGAGCAACAACCGCCATCACCATTGGTACCGACAGAGTTTTCTCCTCATGCCCAGCAAGAGCCACCAAAAAACATGGGAGATTTATCGAAATCGTATGACAGGGCGACGATTTTTTTCACGAGATGGGGAGCCCATGTTCTTGATCATATTCTCCTCGCTTGTTTTCTAATCGGATTGCTCTCACTTGGAGTTTCCATTGATAAAGACGCAAACGGTCTCTACTTCTTCATCCTAGCCGCCATTATCCTATGTTCTTATTATGTACTGTTAGAAGGACTTACCGGATATACGATCGGAAAATTTACTTTCCGCATCATTGCTGTCAATGCGGAAGGACGGCCACCGGGGTTATGGAAATCATTTCTTCGCTCCCTCATTCGTCTATTCGAAGCAAATGTATTTCTTCTAGGCGGGTTACCAGCCGGTATCAGTGTGTTGGCTTCCGACAAAAGACAACGCTTAGGCGATCTAGCAGCGAATACATACGTCGTTAAAGTAAAGGATCTGAACAACGTCAGCAAAAAGCAAACAACCGTACTCGCTGTTGTCTTCTCTATCGTAGCTGTTTTATCCATCATTGGGATGATTTTTGGGATAGTCGATCTCGCATCAAGAACGCCTACCGAAGAATTATTCTATAGCAAGGATAAAAAGTTTCAAATAACAGCCCCTTCGGATTGGAGTAAGGATTCAGCCCTTCACGATGAAGCGGATATAGAAATCTCCAATCGTTTTAGCGAAAAGTATGTACTGGTACTGTCAGAATCGAAACAGGATCTAGACAGTTCATTCACACTTCAGGATTATGCCCAAGTCATTGAAGCAAACCTTCAAGAGGCTGTAGAAAATGTATCCGTTGATAAACAGATTCGTACTGTAGTTGACAACCAGGTGGCCATCCAATTCAATGCCAAAGGCGAAATAGACGGCATTAAGGTCGCTTATATTGTGACATTGGTCGAAACGCCTACACATTTTCATCAAATCATGGCTTGGACAGAAGAAAAAAGATTTGAGTCCCTCAAGCAAGAGCTGCAAAAGGTCAGTGCAAGCTTCCGCGAGGTAAAATAGCGAGAGAATACAGAAGCCACCTTCAATAGGTGGCTTTTCCCTTGGAAAAAGTAGGGACTCTATGCCTATTTGTATACAGGACAATATAACGATTGAAAAAAGTGGTTTATATGTATAATTGAAGGGTAGTCCTTCCTTACATATAATGTTAAAGTAATACAGGAACCATTTTTTTCTAGAATGTTTATTCCGATAAGTGTTAATTTTCAGTTCAGGGTAGCGCTCTTAATCCTTAAGAGTTACTATAAATATTTCTTGAGAGGTGCATGTACATGTTTATGGGGAAAGGAACAGTCCGAGAGCTCGGAAATCAAATCGACAAGGTTCTTGGAGATATTAAAGATATCCAGGCAGAAATTGACCGCGACTCCGATAAAATTGACAACGAATTGAATTCTTGCTCTCGTGAGCTGATCAATGCACAAACAACGTTGGGTGAAATTCAACCACTGATCGAAAGTCTCGTGGCTCAGGTTGGTCAAAATGCTCCTGATCACATCAAGGTGCTTGTTGGTACCATTGCAGATGGTATTACGGGTAAAGTAAAAAATACGTTGAACAACCTGGCTGAGGTTCAAAAGAACGTGAAGGACGTTGACAAGCTGACAGACGCCATTGATGGACATACGGATAAAATTGCACAAAAAGTAAAAGAAATCGATAGCATCACTGACAAAGTCCAAAAGTAGGTGATCGAATGTCGTACATAAACAATTCGAACGGTTGGGGTAATCAGCATACGAATCACGTGGCAAATAAGGTTGACCATCTCGCTGACAAAATTTCCTTTGCAGTGGATATGGTAGCCAATGCAGCGATTAACCTTGACGGCGCTCAACAAGAGCTGCTTACCCTGGCAAATGCACCCTACCCACCACAATCTAGCCAATTAATATCGTTAGCGAATCGCATTGCAGCGAATAAGCGCCAGATTGATGATGGACTGGCCAAAATCAAAGAAATGGCCCGCACCATCGATCAAGAAACGAATCATATCCAGACCCCTCCTCAAAGAGGCTGGTAATGGACGGAGGTTCTACTTTTGTAGAACCTCTTTTATTTTTGCGACGCTGCATAGGTTAAAAAGAGGAGCTCTTCTTAGGGCTCCTCTTCGCAGTTCACTGTTTTCTTTCCTCACACACACTACTTCTCTATCTGCTCTTTATCACTAACCTTTTTGCTGGCTATTTGATTCCCCCACGGAGGTTCTGCTCTCATCAAGTGCCTTACAAAGTAATCCCATTTCCTGCGAATAAAGTACGGTTCCAATGAAAAGCCGTGATGTCGGTTGGGCAAAATCAACATGTCTACATCTTTATCCGCTTTAATCAATGCATCTGCCATTCGAATCGTTTGGGAAGGATGCACATTTTCATCCATATCTCCGCTCACCAGTAAGAGCTTTCCTGTCAGATTGGCTGCCAGACGTGCATTGTCTTGATCCCTGTACAAGTCCGGATCATACAGACCTTGATAGCGTTCTCCCCATGCTGATATATACAGCCGTTGATCATGATTACCGCACGCGGAAACCGCAGCCTTGTAAAACTCAGGAAATGAGAGCATGGCCCTTGTCGAAGCGTAGCCTCCCCCTGACGATCCCCAAATGCCTACCCGATCAACATCCACATACGGGTAGCGCTCTGCCAATTGCCTTATCGCTGTCACATGGTCAAGCAAACCTCCTGCTTCCTCCAATTTTCCGTTTGAAATGTCATGGAACGCTTTAGAACGATATGGTGTTCCCAGTCCATCTAGGATCAAAACGATAAACCCCAACTGCGCTAATGATTGTCCACCACCCAGCGGATCATGGCTTCGGCCGGGATCAAGCGCGAAAGCTTTCGGCGTATTGATGATTTGTGGCCCCCCGTAAATGTAATCGACGACCGGATACTTGCGTGAAGGATCAAACGGGAATGGACGCAGCATCAACCCATAAAGATCGGTTACACCGTCTCGTGCTTTGACAGTAATCCTTTCTGGAAATTGGTACCCCATCTCGAGCAGCATCTCCACATCAGCGTACTCCAATTCGCGAATCAGGCTGCCATCTACCGAGCGAAGAACAGAAACAGGCGGCAAATCAACTCGCGAAAACGTATCGACGAAATACTTCATAGTGGGAGAAAACACAATATCATGCTCTGCATCTTCTGGCGTCAGCAACGACAAACCGGTTCCATCCAGGCGAACGCGATACAGGTGTTGATAATAAGGATCGCGCCCCTCTTCTAGCCCCCCTCCAGTGATGTACACCCATCCCTGCTGCTCGTCCACTGCCATCAATTTTCGTACCGTCCAGGACCCCGATGTGATCGGATTGCGAATCTCTCCCGTTTTGCCATCGCAATGGTAGAGGTGGCTCCACCCATCACGCTCCGAGTGCCAGATAAACGAACCATCGGCCAATAACCGAATATTCGGATTAGCAGCTCCGAGATTATGCAGGTCTTGGTTCAAAAACGTATCGCTTTCTTCCCGCAGTAGCGTGCAAACCTCACCGGAGCAAGGATCAGCTACGGAAAAATCGACAGAGCGGGCATCACGGGACATCCGGGCGAAATATATCTGTTTACTGTCGGCTGACCATCCTGCCATTTGCATCCCCGGAGTGAGGGGTGAGACTGGACATGCCAGTAAAGGCTCGCTTTCAATCTGGACTGTGGTTCGCCTTTCCAAATCACAGACGACCAGCTCTGCCAGCGGTACGTGTGGATCGCCAACCAGTGGATAACGGTACGAGTGCAGAACCGGTCTGACTTCTTCTCCTTTCGGAACCGATTGAATCAGATGCAAATTGCGCACCTTTCTTTGATCAAGCCGATGGGTCAACAGCATCTTGGAATCGGGTGACCAAATCGCTACGGGAGGAAGCTTCATGTTTGCCAATCTCTCCGCCACGGTCGAGAGCCGACATTCAGGCTGGGTTCCGTAATCATAGTATGCCTTGCCGTCGCGAGTCAGCCTGAAACGCTTTCCGGTTTCGAGTGACCGAACATACAAATTGTGATCATATACGAACGCCACCCACTTTCCATCTGGAGACGGCAATTCATCCATCGACGGCTTATCAACTTTATCTATGCGCTTACAGCTGTATTCCTGTAAATCACAGTTCCAAACAGTACCGCCAACCTCAAACTGGAATGACGATCCATTATCGGTAAACAAAAGTTCCCCAAGTGGCAATGTTTCTGCACTATATGTTTCTCCTGCCCTTCCTGACAAACAGACGGCTAATCGGGCGTGATCGAATGCTGGTTGACTCGTATTCTGTTCAGCATCCACGATCACATACTGCCTGCCAGTACCCTTTTCCAACCGGATTTCTCGGATGTACCAAAACCGATTCCCGCTGATCCAGTTTGGCCTGAGAAAAGCATTGAATACTGCGTCGTAATAATTGGCAGGATGCAGGCGTTGTGCCCTCTCATACTGTTCCCATGTGACAACATTCTCCATTTGAATCCCCCTCTTTCAAAGTGAGATACAAGAATCATGTGCTTCACATTTCCAAACAAGAAATTCCCTTAATTATCCATTTGTTACATGCATATGTAAAAAGCGAGATAATATATCACCGAATTTACTTTTTTAGCACCGAACAAGTGAATTTTTTTCAAAAAAGAACAAGTGAATTTTTTTCAAAAAAGAAAGAAGCGATTTCTCGCCTCTTCGCTCCAAACATAGATTACTCCACTTTTGCTATCATCGTTTGGTTCCTACCCGATCTCTTCGCCCTGTACATGGCCTCGTCAGCTATATGTATCAGATCTTCAGCCGAATCAGCATGAGAAGGATAGTGCGCAATACCCTGTGACACGGTTAGCCGCTGCCCGATTGGATTTGTCCTTGTTTCTAAGGCATGGCGTATTCGTTCGGCAACCTGATAGGCCTCCTCCAAGCCAGCATGGGAAACAAGGACAACAAATTCCTCGCCGCCAAAGCGACTGCTCACATCTTCGGGCCGAAGTGATGAAGAAATCATTTTCGCAAAATGTTTCAACACCTCATCTCCAGACTGATGACCATATGTGTCATTAATACATTTAAATCGATCAAGGTCCATCATAATAAGAGAAAAGGAGATTTGCTCCATCATCCATTTTTGCATGGTTTCCTCGAGCGTTCTTCGGTTTGCTAGCCCTGTCAACGGATCTGTTCGCGCATCATGAGCCAACTGATCTGTCTGTTTTTTGATATCGTTTAATGTAAAGCGAATGGCTCGCGTTAACAGGTCAGCCTCTCGATTCCAATGCTGTTTACCTTCCGAGAACTCAACCTCTTCTCTACCGGCCTTGCTCACAAGATCGGCCAGGGATACGAAAGGCCTTGCTACTTTGCGTGCTAGCCCAATTACAACTAACATTAATAATAGAAAAGGAGGCAGCGTATACAAAAGAACGCATTGAATATCACGATTTACTTGTTCATAAACAACACTGATGGGTGACCCGACAACGACACCCCAGTCATTCTCAGCAACCTTCACGTAAGCGGCTAATACCGTCTGCCCCCTCAAATTGACGATCTGTTCATAGCCACTTTGACCTTGAAGGAGCTTGCGTACGGCTGGACTCGCACTGATATCCTCTCCGATCCGACTTGCATCACGGTGGAACAACAAATGACCGTTTGAACCTACGATGTAGAAAGATGAACCTAGCTCGTCTGTTGGGTTGCTCCCAAGGATCGTATTTAAAATGTTCTCTTCTTGAAGATAAATGGTTCCTCCGATAAACCCACGATAAATTCCGTCCTTATCGAAAATAGGCTCGCTAATAAGTACAACGAGACGTTTCGAATTTGCAGTCATGTATGGTACAGAAATATAAGGCTTTTTTTTTGCCAAGATCGTTTTCGCCGCTGTCGTCCTCAAATATGTCCCTTCTGTACCAATTGATTCGGGAGACACACTTCGAACTAACCCGGTTTCATCCACCACGGTAATCGAATTAAAATAGTTGTTTGTACGTCGTATCAATTCAAGCTTCGCATGTATTTCATTTGCATTCATCGCGTGCATATCGGAAAAGATACTCGCCGAATACTGTAAGCTACTTCGCATGGATTTTATCAAAGCGTCTATGGTGTGACTCATTTTGAGTGCACTTGTGTGATTTAAGGTCAACGTCGTGTGAATCAGTGCCTGTTTTTTGGATTGATAGAATGAAATAAGGAGGATGGTAACAGTCAGAACAACAGATAAAGAGACTAGTCCTGTTAATAGTGCCACCAGGCTAATCTTTTTTGAGTGGTTTGCTTTTTTTTGTAAGACAGGCATCGGATGCCCCCTTGTATTTAGCATATAGCGATAATCAATAAATAAAAAATAGTCTAACACTTGATAATATTCATTTCAAGTATATAAGAAAGTTCAAGCAGCCGACTCTTGGCTTGTGGACATAAAAAAGCCACCTTTGTCAGGTGGTAGTTTCGCATCGTAAATGTATTTGGTAGAGGCCGGTCGGGGGATTGAAATCCATAATTCATAGCTTCCGTAAGTTACAGAAAGGATTTAATGCTAGTTTACGGACTATTCATTTCAAAGGAAACATAGCCTTATGATGTTAATCACTCACTAAAAGTAAATCGTAATATTCTATTTTCACATTATTATTCACTGTGAAAAACACTTCTTTTTTTGTTTTGAGATCGCATAAACTCACTTGAAAAACATTGAATCTATTATATGCTTTTACAAACTCATGAAACCCTTTCTTCTCGTAGTTTCCATTTGTATATATTTGCAGTATCGCCAAATACCTTCCCAACTATTGGTAGTTTCCATGATTGTTCAACATTTTCTAATATGCCTATAATTACTTTATCTTTATCATTAGGTAAATTAACTGGAATTCTTATATCATCACCTAGAACCCATCCTATATAAATAATACCCAATCCTTCACCCGTTGCTATTTTTCCCCTATGGTGTACACTAATCCACTTACTAATGAACAAAAAAACCCGCCTCCTATATGGTAAGAGACGGGTTTGTAATGCATCTTCTAAGTGCCATGAGTCTATGTGAAAAGTTATTTTCATGCCTCCTTTTGTTTTTGAACGTGGTACACATTCTTCCGGAATACACTGATCATGTATCCGCATCCCCCCCCTATAAGAGAAGGCAGCAGCCAGCCTAAACCTACGTCATACAGTGGAAGGTACTGAGTAAAATAATGATGGACAAAACTGTTTTCGAGTCCAGCAGCCTTTAAGCCATCAAACAGACTAATCAGAAAAGTGAAAAGCAAACTTCCTTGATACACTTCTGGTCTGCCATTGAATGCGTTGTGCAGAAACGTCAAGAAAAGTAACGAGATCGCAATCGGGTACATGGTCATTAAGATCGGAACGGAGACCTTAATGAGTTGCGTCAATCCAATGTTAGCAACGAGTGTACTGAAAACAGACAAAATAACCGCGAATTTTTTGTAAGAGATCTTCGGAAACAATGAATGAAAAAAAGAAGAGCAGGCGGTAATAAGCCCTACACTTGTAGTCAAGCATGCCACTGTAATCATTAGTCCCAATAAAATGGCACCATATGAACCAAAGTAGTAATTCGAAACTTTCGCCAAAACTTCCGCGCCATTTTCTAAGTGGCCCAACTTTTCTACACTAGAGGCACCCATAAAGGAAAGGGCAGTATAGAAAAGAGCGAGCAGTAAGCCGGCTATCATTGTTGCTTTTGCGCACGCAGCCAAAACTTGTTTTTTGGCAGTAACCCCTTTTTCTTTAATCGCATTCACGATGATCATTCCAAAAACAAAAGCGACAAGCGCATCCAAAGTTAAATACCCTTCTTGAAAACCCTTGAAAAATACATGGGATGTGTAATCTGCTAGCGGGGCTTGAAGGGTTCCAATTGGATAAAGAATAGCTGTTACTACAATAATTCCGATAAATGTCAATTTAATTGGAGTTAAGATTTTTCCGACTACATGGATAATTTTCATAGGGTTGAGCGATAAAAAGCAGGCAAGTGCGAAAAACAGGATGGTAAATAGAATCAGCGGTGCCGAACCTGCCTGTTCTGATAGGAAAGGCTTTACCCCAATATCAAACGATACATTGCCGGATCTAGGTATCGCAAAAAACGGACCGATTGCTAGATATAAAATAATCGTGAATATCATTCCGAATACGGGATGCACGCGACTGGCTAAGGAGCGCAAGTCGTCCTTTCCCGAATAAACAAAGGCTGTGATGGCTAGCAAAGGCAACCCAACCCCTGTAACCAAAAAACCCGCATTGGCTATCCATACATTTGTTCCTGCTAATTGGCCAAGCATTGGCGGAAAAATTAAATTACCCGCTCCAAAAAACAGAGCAAATAACATGAATCCTATCGTAACTACAAAAGAAACTGGCGCTTTCTGTGACACAACAGTCCTCCTAATTGTTCTCTATCTCTCATTCATAAATGTTCATTCAGATGGTTACTTACACAACCTTCATTTATTCATTCTGATACTATACTCCAAATAAACACTCTTTTCAAACATACGACTCATCTTTCTCTTCCACATATAGAGGAGTACGACACTCCGATCGCTATGAGCTCAGTTACTCCAAGTTGCCGAAAATCAAGCTTACATCCCTGATACAGTTTACTACAAGCACCCCAATATCGCAGCAGGAAGTACCTTCCCTGGAAAAACCACACATCATTTAGGTATGTATTGGAAGAGGGAGATTCGACCCGCCATCAACGAAACTTCTATATTTCAGAAAATATTTATTTTTCTTAACTTGAAATGAATTGTCAATTTTCCTTATAATTACAACTAAGCCTTTTGTTGAGAGTAAACTCATATAATTCCATCTCTATAGAAGGGAGGTGTAAACTCATGAAAAAAGTCGTAAAAGTAGCAGTGAACAAGAACAAACAAGTGCAAGAAATGAAAGCACTGAAATGGCGTGTAGTTGTTGATGTGTGCTTGTAAGAGAACCAAAAAAGCATGCGTTATCTCCGTATATAAAATTTGAAAGGACGGGATTTCTCATGAAAAAGGTAGTGAAAGTACAGCTTTCCAGCAATCAAAACGTTCAAGAAATGAAATTGCTTTTCCATCCAATTATGACACTTGCATGTAAAAAGTAATCAATGTTCAAGAGCACCTCGTGTGCTCTTGAATTTTTTGCATAAAGTTCTCGCTTTCCAGGCAGTAAGCAAACATGACGGGATGGTGCAATTTATGAATCAAGCGCATTTGTTGGATAGATATCATCAGTTGAGAGAGCTTGCCGAGGACACAGACGCATGGCTGGAATCAGAGATCGGTTCCGATCTTTGGGTGGATGGAATTAACGTATTTTTAACGGTATCAGCAGAGGATTTTGTCGAGGGACTTGAGAGATTCGAGGGGAACTACGGTTTTAAGAACCATGGAATTGTAAGCGATATACTTCAATTTCAACGTTATTGTAGAGAAGCATCAGCGGATGGTGAATTTCCTTTATATCAGGCTCTAGCAGTTGGGATGACCTGGTTAAGCCTACAGCCTCAAATAAACGGCGGCTATTTCAACTTGCCTGTTCAAATTACCAATCACTCCATCGCTTTGTTGTTAAGCCCAACCTATTTAGCTGTTTGGGCACATAGTTACAATGAAGGGATTGGATTATACTTAGATTTACACTCGACACTCCCCACATTATTTCGACCAGAGCATGGACGGATCTATCAAAATGCAGGATCATATTTGGAAGGAAATCACATCAAGTTTCCTTTTCAAAATTACTTCCACGAAATTGCTCATATCCTCTTCTTCCATGACGTCTATCAACGTGTACTGGGGAGCGAAGACGAATGTAGAAGCTACTGGACACATATCGAAGCATGCATTTATGGACTTGAGGAGCAGGTGCTCGCAGAAATGATGGAAGTCCAACCAGATTTGCATGCCATTGATGATGGATTTGGAAGTAGTAAAGGATTCGAGGATTTTATCTCTTATCGTTTTGGAATTCTTGGTGCTCAAGAGGATAGATCGATACCAAAAGACACGGTTCGAACGTACATCAAAAGAAGCATGCAATTAGGCGAAGCGAATGAAAACATCCCAGATAATGAGGTAAAAGCGAGGATTCTTGCTAGTCATAAGCTAGATGAGGAACGATTAGAAGAGCTCGATACTTACTGCAAGTCATTTGCTACGGCATTGCAGGTACATAGCTTGTGGGGAATCAAAAGCTATCAACGAAACTCGATTCCAGCGTTTCGTGAAGTGGTAGAGTTACTCTCTCCTGATGCATACTGTCTGCAAAAACTCGAAGAATCTATGCGACCAGATTCATGGCGTACATTAAAGGATTTGTTATCAAAAAATCCGTTTACGGAGATATGCTCTCAGACAAGAGAAAAAAATATTCAAGTATGGAACTGGCGTGATACCCTGTCTCGTTTGGCAGAAATGCGCGGATATTTAGCAAATGCGAATGAACCTAGTCACGATGAGACCAATCAAGAGCTACTTGAGATTGCAAAGCGTTTAGCTAAAGTAATTCACGAGGAGAAACAAAAAGTGGACCCGGAAGACCAGCATGAAAGCCAGTACGCGGACATGAAACAAGAAATTAGCGATTCATTAAACCGATTGCCTAACGTGGAAGTACGCGATCATTTGCACAATCTTCTCTCCAAACCCTATTACTTTGTGTTAGAGCCCAATTAATAGCTGATTATGAGTCAAAGACCGGCGATATTTACTATGTTGGTCTTTGTTTTTTTATGCAACGTATACATAAGCTGCGATGACGTTCAGATTTTATCCTTTTTTTAGAAATCGTTTAGGGTTTGTTTTGAACTTGCGTTTAGGATGGGGGTAAGACAAATTATTCAGATGGGAGCGGTTTTGCGTGCTTGAGACGAATGAGAAGATTCCCCTTCCCCCTCCTCGTGTGAAACTATTTGGGGGGAAGAAGTCATGAAACTCCCTAAAATTTGGTGGGGATTATTTCTTGTATCGCTAGTGGTTATCCTTCCATTTATGTTTCCCTATTTAACATTAGACCCTGCAAACAGTCGCATAACGATTATTCCCGGCACTGTTCAGTATCCTTTATTAGTTGCTCATATCGTGTCTGCTTTTATTGCTCTTCTCACTGGTTTTTTCCAGTTTGTCGACCGAATTCGCCTGAAGAAACCAAAAATACACCGTTTTCTTGGGAGAGTTTATGTGTATAGTGTGTTTATCAGCGGACTCCTCTCTTTAGCGAGTATCTTTTATGCAGAAGATTTCATGAAGGCAACAAGCTTCCTGATCTTATCTTTGGCTTGGCTGTTCACTTGCTGGAAAGGGTATCGTACCGCCATCAACAGGCAATATGAGGAACACCGAAAATGGATGATCCGCAGTTTTGGAATGACATTAGTTGCCGTAAGCGCGCGTCTGTTGGTGCCAGTATTACTCCTTCTGTACTTTATTCTACACGGTTTTTCTCTTCCTCATGGTATGGAAACCGTCATTGATGAGGTATTGAATGTAAACATTTGGGCTGGGCTTATTCTCAATTTTGTGATTGTCGAGTGGGCTATATTGAAAAAATAGGCTTGCTTAGTCCCTCCACATTGTCATATTTAAAAGAGGAAAAAACAATAAATAGTACAGCCTAAAAGGAGAAAAATATGCAAAAAATAGTTGGTTTGATTATTGCGCTGTCCATGACTGTGCTTACAATTGGTTGTAGTGATTCGTCACGCAATATTTCTTCTAACTCCAATGGTACCCAGGTACAAAACGTGCAGAAAGAAGCAGGACGATTAACGTTTTCATTAAATTCAAAAGAATACTCAATCCCGATTCAAAAGGTTGACTCCATTTATAAATACCTTGAACAATTCGATCAAAGTGATCGAGCAACCGAGATAGAACGAATACAAGCTACAGCCTTCACTTCGAATTCCCGGATTATATATGGTGATTTTCAATACAGTTGTGGAACAAAACTTTGCAACCATTCATTCGTTCAGATTAAAAATGATGAGATTAAATCCGTCCCTTTACACTCTGGAAGCACCTTCTCTGATCATGCTTTTTCTCCAAACGAAAAGAATCTCGCTATCTTGCTTGGAAAAAATGAAGGTACTGATGTTGTCCGAAATAGTGTAATGATTATAAACACAGAATCCTTAACGCTAGCCGAGCTTGATGACGCTAGCGATATGGTCAATAAGGTAACGTCTACAGATTTTAGTATCCCAATACTTTCGTTACATTGGGAGAATGACACAACATTAAAGATAACCATACCAGATCTGACCGACTATTCGTTTGAAACACTTAAGCAATGGCAGCAAAAAGAGAGTAAAGCGAAAGAAGTTACATTACGTATTACCACTATATAATGATACGGTTCGCCCCGAATCCTCATAAACTATCCTGCCATTTCTCTTCGTAAGTTCGCCATCTTGTTACAGTCACCGTGGGAAATTTTGGCTTGCCGAAACAAAAAAAGCGAGATACGCATCTGCGTACCTCGCTTTTCTCAGTGTATTATACGAACATCGCGTGCTGCTTATAAAAGGATTGAAAAAAACGTGCCGAAAGTGGCCGCTTTCCATAAAGTTTCTCGCAGAACGCGTAAATCGTTTGCCTTGCGGCTTCATCCTCGAGCATTGTCATATGTGTCGAAGCTTCAACGTCCATCACGTACGCCTGCGGGATCTGTCGAACCCATTCCTCCCAGTAAGGCAGATGGTCGAACGGAACGGCCCCTTCTTTAGCCGTTAAATAAGGTTCCCATGATCCCATGAACACCCCACTCTGGTTTCGGAAGTAATAGCAGGTTACCTCATCTGGCCGAGGCAAAGGCAGAAGCTTATAGTCTATCAATCTGTAGCTCTGCTGCATGGAAAACTGACGCTCAAATTGCTTCTCCAGCAGCCGCTTAGGAATATCCAGACCTCTATGCTCGGCTAGCTCGGTTAGACGTTCAAAAAATACATCGAATCCGTTGTCGCAGTCAATCTCATCCCTATGGATGAGAAGACCTTTCTCATCGGTCGAGGCAATGCCATGGACGGCTGCCAACGCCATGTTAACGGTTTGCAGGGCTATAGAATTCTGATCGAGGGTCGTCCTCTGGACCTCAGGGCTAAACATCGTATCCAGCATAACCAAAGACGATACAGTCTCACCCGCTTCCTGCAGCTGACGCGTCATTTCGTAAGCCAACATACCGCCGAGCGAATATCCGCCAAGATCATAAGGGCCCTCCGGCTGAATCGCTTTGATGAGTCGGACATAGTGTGAAGCAATAGCCACTATGCCCTCAGGTGCTTCATCGCCGGTACCGCTGAACGATTGGATACCGTAGAACGGTCTTTTCGCATACGCCGCCAAAAAACGATATACTTCCACGCTTCCGGATGCGCCATGAATCCAAAATACCGGCCTTCCATCCGTAATTGAATTGAGCCGAATGATCTGCTGATTGAAGTTCTCCTCCAAAAAAGAGCCGTCAACATGAAGATCATCGATTTCCGGCGGGAAGTTCGCTTGCACCTTGTCGATCAAGTCTTGAATCGTTTCACAAGTCAACAGATCGGGGAGCTCCATCGACGGAGCAGCCACTTTCTGCAGGCCTGCAAGCAATTGCGCGAGATGAAGCGAACTCAATCCGTAATACATCAATCGCTTGTCCGTTTGAATCTCTGTCGGCATCATGCCAAGAAGTAGAGCGACGCTGTTTAAGACGATTGTCTTTGCATCATTCCCGTTCATGGCAAGCTGAGCCTTTTGTGCGCTCATCTCATCGTTCTTGCCCATCTCAGCTTCCGTCCGCTCTAAGCCCGCTTCCGGTTGGATTTCAAGCCAGCAGCGCTGCTTGACGAACGGGTAAGTGAGCAATGGTACGATTCTCCCCTTTCTTCGGCTGCGATACAATTCCCTCCAGTCCATATCGCCGCCCTTTGACCAGTAGATGGCAAGCTTCTCGACATCAAGTTCATCCATCAAGTGCTTCAAATACAGCTGGCCATTCTTACCAGAAAGGAGCCTGAGCATATCATCCGGAGGTCCTCCCGCATTTCCTTCGTATAACCCGAAGTTCCGAAGCTCCGAACTGCCGGTATCATCCAGATAGTACGAGAGCGCGGCCATCAATTCTTCCCTGCTGCTCGCAGTGACAGCAAGACGGAAGTCCATGGATTCACGACCGACCTGCAGCGTATAGGCCAGATCGTCCAGCGAAAGCTCCTCGTTCCGCTTCACATACTGACGTACATGGTATACGGCTTCCTTCAGACGTTCCCGGCTTTTGGCCGAGAGGATCAATAATTGATTTCCAGTTTCCTGTACAGATGGTTCTTCAGCAGGCTGCACATATTCCTCGACAATCAGATGAGCATTCGTACCGCCGGCACCAAAGGAGCTGATCGCCGCGCGAAGTGGGAATTTCCCGCCATGTGGCGCTTCATTTTCCGTCTGCTGCCAGTCCTCTAAATGCCGCTGAATACGGAAATTCGTTTCCTCAAGGCGTAAACTCGGATTCAAGGCTGTGTCCGAGCCGAGTGTCGGAACAAGCTGCCGATGCTTTAACTGAAGAACGACTTTTGTTAATTGGGCGATGCCCGAGGCAGCTTCCCCATGCCCGATGTTGGATTTGACGGACCCAATCGGCAGAGCACGCTTCATACCGGAATGACTGCGGTACACCTTGTTCATCGCCGCCATTTCAACTGCATCGCCGATGGATGACCCGTTAGCCGCACACTCAATATAGCTGATCGACTCTGGTTTTATGTCGGCCTGGCGCATGCTTTCTTCCATCAGTTGAGCTTGTGCATTTGGATTTGGCGCTCCGTAGCCGTTTGTCTGTCCGCCATGATTGACCGCGGTTGATTTAATCACCGCTAAAATGGAGTCACCATCCTCGATGGCTTTGACCAGCGGTTTTAATAGGACCGAACCAACTCCTTCCGATGGCAAATAACCGTCCCCGTCCGCGAAGCTTCTGCTTCCAGGATGACTGCCAGCCAAACGCGACATGCTTAAGCCGACATACTTTTGCGGATGAAGCGAAAGATTGACGCCTCCGGCGATTGCCAGCTCGCATTCACCTTTCCGCAAGCTTTCGCATGCCATATGGATCGCGACCGCCGAAGAAGAGCACATCGTATCGACAGCGATGCTCGGACCTTTGAAATTAAAGAAATGGGACACCCGGTTGGCGATGGAGCTATACGAGGACAGAGCAAAAAGCGGCTCCTTCGCCGGGTCGTTATTTAGCAAATGATAATGATTGTACATGCAGCCGGCATACACGCCGACCTTGCTGCCGTACTCGTGCTCAAGCGTCTGGCTTGTATAACCCGCTTGCTCCAGCGTGTTCCATACGGACTCGAGAAACAGCCGCTCTTGCGGGCTTATATAAGACGCTTCCAGGGGTGAGAGCTGGAAAAAGATCGGATCGAATTGATCGATATCTTTTAGAAACCCGCCCCATTGACAGTAGCTCTTGCCTGGCTTGCCTTTCTCAGGATTATAATACTTGCCGCTTTGCCAACGAACAGCGGGTATTTCTTCAATACAATCCTTCCCGCTCTTCAGATTGTCCCAGAACTGGTCTAAATCCTCCGCTCCCGGATAGCGGCCCGACAATCCGATGATCGCGATATCGGACGCAGGTTGACGCTCGGATATCTCCTCGCGGATCAGCGTTGCTTGCTTTAACGCTGGTTTTGTCGCCACTGGAGCCGGCGTAACGGATAAATGAGCAGCCGCTATGACTGGTGAAGCTGCCTTTGGTATCACTTGCGTAAGCTCGGGCGCAAGCACCCGACGGAGCTTAGGCTCATAATGACCGATAAGATATTCACACAGCGCTTGTATAGTTTCATACTCGAAGAACAAAGTTTTCGGCAGCGAGCCTAATTCGTTCTCAAGCTGTGCCGTAAGCTGCATCGCCATAATCGAGTCAATGCCAAACTTGCTGAAGGAGGTCTTGGCATCCATGCGATGTAGAGGAATGCGTATATAGGATGACAGGCTCTCCCTTAAGTAGTGCATCGTTCTCTCATACAGCTCGTCTGGTCCGAGCCGGTTCTCTCTATCTGACTGCCACTCGGCCGCAGGAGCTTGCTGCGCTGTCACCAACTCTTCCATGAGCGTCGGTGTGCCCAAAGCCATGTTCATCACCGCAACTTGGTGCTTCCCACTTGCCAGCGCTGCGTAAAGCGCTTGAATGCCCTGCTGGCTCTGTATCGCTTTCATTCCCGAGCGCTGCTCCATCATCGCTTCCGTTGCGGGATCGACGGTCATCCCGCCTTCCTGCCACAGCGGCCAATTCACTGAAAGCGTATGTCCTTGCCGATGGCCGGCCGCTACCAGCTCATTCCGATAAGCGGCGAAGGCATCCATAAACCCGTTTGCTGCTGCATAATCCGCCTGCCCATAGTTTCCGAGGCATCCGGAAAGCGAGGAAAACAGAACAAAGAAGTCGAGCTCCAGCCCGCTTGTTGCTTTGTCCAATGCTATGAGTCCATCCACTTTAGGTCCCAAGACAGCAATCAAATCGTCTGTTGTTTTATGGATCAGGAAGCTATCCTTCTTCATGCCTGCAGCATGAAGGATGCCGTTCAATCGGCCATGTCGAGCTACAATTCCACTCATCAGTGCCGCCATGTCCGATTCCTTACGGACATCTGCGGTATGATACTCCACGTGTGCACCTAACTCCCGAATCATTTCCAATTGGGACTGACGATTACGGTCAAGCTCTGACCTTCCGGTTAGAATGATTGCCGCTTCACGGGATTTCCTAGCGATATCCTGTGCGAAGATCAATCCAAGTCCTCCGGCACCGCCGGTTATGAGGTAGACGCCTCTGTCCTTCCACGGCGCGTCCACCGCAACGTCCGATGCATTCAGGCCTTCGATTACCGCTTCATACCGCCGGTTTCCTTCATAGCGAATATGGCTGACCGATGGATGACGGCCGTCAATCTCTAAAAAGGAAAGAAGCTGCTCGGATGAGACGCCCGCATCGAATTCGATTAACTGGCACCATACATTCGGATTCTCCAGATGCGCCGTCTTCAACATACCGGCTAAACCGGCGTACATCTGCTGCTCGCCGGAAGCAGGAATCAGCAACTGGATCAACGACTGACCACCAAGCTTGTCTTTTAAGATCTTCTGAATGTCAACCATGAGCTGCTCCGCATAGCCGACATACCGTTCCTCGATTACCTGCCCTTCTGCTTTCAGCACTTTGCACACCGCCTCAGGGAATGCTCGGGCCAACTGCGCGTTCATGCTTTGGTTTTCTTCCAGCAGATACATATACCGACGGGTGATTATGCGCGCTTCACTTCGGTCTTTATCATTGCGTTCGGCCCATGCCGGATTCCATAGCAGCGGAGCGTCTTCTTCCATAGTCATAGCCACTTCCACTTCCGCTTCTAATTGACGCGAAGAGAGGCCTTGCAGTATCGCGCAGTGTTTTCCATGCTCATCATAGATGTCGATATCAAGCTTTTGAATCGCCCCTGTTGCGGTGCTTCCGGAGCTTCTTCGAATCCATGCCCACATGACCGCTGTACTTGGACCCAAAATCACCAAACGGTCCAGTGCATAAGGAAGTCCCGGCCTTAATGCTGCTTCCGAGCCAGTTCTTCCTTCCGAATCTAAAGGTAATGCGGCCATTCCGATTGATGCTTGCAGCGCCGAATCAATCATGCCCGGATGAAGCACATAATGCTCCAGTGTGGACAAGGCGGAAGCCGCAATTTCCAAACGACCCAGCAGCTCGCCTTTACCGACTTGGATTCGGTCAATAGCACGATGGCCGGGTCCGTAATCCATGTCCAGCCGGCCAAGCATGTCATAACATTGGGCGCCGGTGATGAGTCCGACGTCACATCTAGCCTGAAGTTCTTCGAGCAATTCGATATGTGGCACTTGAACGGATTCGTCTAATGCCGCTGTTCCTTGACAATGAACCGTTCTTCCCTCCGGATGCCCCGATGCTTCCGTATAAATTTCGAAGAAGAAGTCCGCTTCGGAATTACGCTGCAGATGAATGTTCACCGTGACGGAACGATCTTCCACGACGATTGGCTGCACCCATCCGATATGCCGCAGCAAGACGGGTGATGTTGGCGTACCTGATCCTTTTTCGCATGCTGCCGTCACAGCCGCCCGCGCCATCTCCAGATAGGCGACGGCGGGTAGCACCTTTCGCCCTCGGACTGAATGATCTGTCAAGAAAAACTCCGTCCCCGTCAGAACCGTTTGAAACAATAGACCTGAGCTGTCCTTCAACGAAGTGCGCTGAAGGTTCAGAGGCAAAGATTCGCTAGACGCTTTCATCGGTTCGCGTCTTTGTGGGTCCTGCGGCGGATAGTCATTATCCGAAACCCAGTAACGCTCTTTGGCAAACGGATACGTCGGAAGCGGAACACGCGAATAGGAGTCGCCAGCAAACAGTTGGCTGTAATTCAGCGCATAGCCTTGAACATACAATTCGGCTGCCGTGGACAGATGCTCCAGATACAAGCCTGGATTCATGCACGTTTGGCAGCTCTCGATCGCGGCATTGCCAAATCGCTTTAACGATTGCTGCTCGCGAACGTCGTTTTCCGCTAACTCGGATACGTACACCTGCGCCATTTTACCGCGGGATAGCCAGTTGGAGAGCAGTTGTTTTAGCTCTTCTGCGTCTTTGACGATACAAGCCAACCGGTGATTCATGTGACGACGTCCAACCAGCAGTGTATAGCTGATGTTTCCCGCATCAATGTCAGGTACCCGCTGGCAATGCTCCAACAGCCTCTCAGCTTGCTGCTTTAGCTGTTCCCGGCTGCGGGCTGACAGCGTAATGAGATAAAACGGCCTCGATGCATGCATACGCAAAGTATCCGGAGCCTCCTCAATGACCATATGCGCATTAGTGCCGCTGAAGCCGAAGGAGCTGGTGGCTGCAATCCGCCTTGAACCCGGTGGAACCGCCCAATCTTTAATCTCCGTATTGACATAGAACGGGCTGCTGGAAAACTTGATGTGCGCATTGCCCGTCTCATAATGCAGGGAAGGCGGGATTTGCTGGTTTCGCAGCGATAGTAAAATTTTGAAAACGCTCGCGACACCTGCAGCTGCGGTTGTATGACCAATATTTGTTTTTATGGTTCCAATCGCGCAGAACTGCTTTTTATCCGTGTAATGGCTGAAGGCACTGTTCAATGCTTCGAACTCAATCGGATCGCCGAGACGGGTTCCGGTGCCATGCGCCTCCACCATTTGAATCTGCTCCGGATGAATGGCGAAACGATCATAGACGGACTTTTCCAGCCGTTCCTGCGAATTGGCGCTTGGAGCGGTAATGCCGTTTGTCGTCCCGTCCTGGTTAATGCCCGAACCCTTAATAACCCCGTGGATATGGTCGCCGTCGGCAATGGCATCCTTCAGCCGCTTCAGAACGACGACACCGACCCCTTCGCCAGGTACAAAGCCGTCTGCCCGATTATCGAACGTGTGACATTTGCCCGAAGGAGACAGCATGCCGGCCCGGTTGGAATTGATATAAAACGTTGGCGTCGTTTGGACAAACACGCCCCCTGCCAGTGCCATTTCGGTCTCTCCGGTCCATAAGCCTTGGCAGGCAAGATGGATGGATACAAGCGAGCTGGAGCAGGCGGTATCAACCGTAACGGCAGGCCCCTGAAGATTTAAATAATAGGCGATTCTTGCGGGAATAATGGATGGAGCATTCCCCCACATCGCTTGCGGAGGCGAGTTGTCTCCGATATGGTGCACATAGTCGCCAATATTGTAGCCGACATACACGCCGCAGGCACGACCCTCTACGCTCTGGCCCGCATAACCCGAATCCTCCAGCGCCTTCCATGATTCCTCCAGGAACATGCGCTGCTGCGGATCCATATAGGTAGCCTCGAGTCCGGAAATATTAAAGAAGGACGGATCGAACTTATCGATCTCATCCAAGAAGCTGCCGTGATTGCAGTAAGGCTTGCCTTTGGGTGCATACTTCGACAGATCCCACCGGGTAACTTCTTCAACAAGATCATGACCTTGCGCCAAATGCTCCCACAATTCATCCAGCGTGTTCGATTTGGCAAAGCGGCCACTCATTCCGATTATGGCGATGGGCTCTTTAACTGCTGCTTCCGTAGCCCGAACGGATGCAGCGGCCTCGGCCGGCTGCGCGGACGCCTTCGTTTGCAAGGATTCGAAATGGACAGCCTGCTCCTCCCTTTCAAGAGGAATTGAACCTTGCTCGTAAACGACAGCGAGTCGGTCGCTAAATGCGGACACAACAGCCTCTTTATGCGCAGACAGCAAATACCCGGCCAGTTGATTGATCGAGCTGTAGTCAAAAAGAATGGTTGTCTTCATCTCAATCTGCAAACGTTCGTTAAGCGTATTGACGATATGCACGCCGGAAATGGAATCAAGCCCGTAGTCTGCGAAAGAGTCATCCATATCGAGCGATGACGCATCCAGCTTCAGCGTTTCCGCCAACTGGGAGGCAATCAACGATTTGATTTCATCCTGGAGCATCTGCTCATTCAAGGCAAATAAGCTGTCTTCGATTTCCCTTCTGGAATCCGTATGTGCTGCATCATTCCGCTCTTTCGTCAATGTGGAAACGGATTGACTTGCAGACTGCTGAGCGCTTATTCCTTTCCGTTGTTCCCATCTAGGCTGTCTGATGATTCCATCGCTTTGTGCCGCAACGATTTGCTGTCCCAGGTCGTGATGATCCTGGGCCAGGAAGCCGATCGCACTGAAGCCTTCTCTCTCAAGCAGTTGCTGCCAGCTTTCAGGTGAGAGCGCTGGACTGCCCGGAATCCGAATGCCGGGATCGTCATACAGCCACCAGCCTTCCAGCAGCCCGAACGTAAGATGGGTAAATAGGGCACCGCTGCTAATTTCATTTAATAGCAGCCATCCTCCGGGCTTCAATGCTGCTTTCGCGTTGCGAACCGTCGTCCGCATGTTACGCGTAGCATGAAGGACGTTCGCGGCTATGACAAGATCATACTGACCAGCATCAACGCCTTGCTGCGCAAGAGCTTGCTCTACGTTGAACGTGCGGTACGTCAGGAACGGATAGCTAGGGCCGTATTCCTTCTGCGCATGGAGCAGAAACATTTTGGATAGATCGGTATAGCAGTATTCCGCAATATGGGTCTTATAGAGAGCTAGCTTGGCAAGCACGCCCGCAGACGTACCGCCTGTACCCGCGCCGATTTCCAGAATACGAATTTGCGCCTTCGGATTTTCCTGTACACGCTGTCTGACAACATGCAGGGCTGCCTCGGCCACTACATCGTTGAAATAATCAGCTACCGGATTGCTCTTGTAAATCCCCTCGACAAGTTCCATTGACGAGTTCGGAAAGAGCACGTCTGTCGCTGCAGATTTCCCTGTAAGGACAGCAGGCAAGGACTTCAGCGTTGTTTCCACCAATACGATTTGCGCTCTTGTTTTCTCGTCCTCCCGCCATTTAGCGGTATGCTGCCCCCACTGCTCCCATACCGCCCCGTGATCGGTGTTTGCCGTGACCGTAACCGACAGAAGCTGGCCTCTACGGGACAGTAGCCCTTGCTCTACGAGAATAGCAACGCTCTGACTTAGCCATTCGGCATACATTTCTTCGGCGATTCCTGCAGCAGCCATTGCCTGTTTCAGATCGAACGTTCCGGAAGCGAATACCCCCGTTTGCCGAAGCTGCACGAACAACAGCCTGCCAAGAAGTCCGTTCATCTCATCCGTCTTCTCCGCGTTCTCACGCTTCATCTGTCCGATATCGGGTCGCTCAGAGGCGGCAGGCAGACTTCGGCCTGCTTCAGCTGACCGCTGTCCTGCAGCTAGAGCCTTCATTTCTTCTTTGGGATTCATGCTTTCGACGGGGATCTGCTTCGTCGTTTTCATAACAGCCAGCTGCAATTGCGGCTGGGCAAGCACTCTCTCAATCGCCTGCATCGCTTCCTTCGGCTCGATTAGCCCAATTCCAAGCTCCTGCAGCAGCCGGTATTTTTCCGTATCCTCGACCTTGTCGCTTGACCAGAATCCCCAGTTCAGCACTTTCACGCTGCAAGACCACTGCTGTGCCAACAAGTGCGCGAGAGCATCCTTAAAGACACAACCGGCGGCATAGTGAGCCTGCTGCGGATTCTTAATAAGGCTGATGAGCGATGAGAAGAACAGTACGAAATCTAGCCGTTCCTCGCGAAATACCTGCGCCATCCTGACGCTCACGTCAACTTTAGCGGAGAGCGCAGCTTGAAAAGCAACCTCATCCATTTCAGCCAAGCTGTACTCGTTTAATACCATTGCCGAATGGACGACGCCGTTTACAGAGCCAAAGCGCTGCTTAATCTCGGCATAAGCCTGCGAGAGCGAATGGATGTCCGATGCGTCTGCACTCCAATAACGAATCTCGGGACCACGATCTGAAAGACTGTGAATTTTGGTTCGAATAGCGTCATTCATCGGGCTGCGACCAATCCACACGATTTGCGCTTGATAGGTACGAATCATATACTCCGACCATACCATGCCGATCCCGCCAGCTCCGCCGATGACGACATATACGCCTCCATTCCGGTACACTGGCGCTTTCGGAGCGGGAAGAATAGTTGGAATCAACTGCATACGGTGCCACTCACGCCCTCTGTATACGGCAGCCCCGCCCCTCCGGTCTGCAGGGATCCGGAACATCTCGGACACCGGCCATTTCGAATCCGACTCCAAGTCGATGAGACGAATCATCCAGTTTGGATATTCTTTAGCAAGCGAACCGATCAGTCCGTGAACGCCTGCCTGTGCCGGTTTTATGCTGTCTTTCTTGGATACCGCTTGGGCCTGGGTCGTGATGACCGTGAGGCCGACCGACCTTGAACCGTAGCCAGATTGCAGCAACGATTGAATAAACCGGAAGCAGCTAAGCGTAGTCTGATTGTGAGCAGTAATCAGCGCATCGTCTACACCGCCGTCTATAGCAGCAGGATCACGAACTACCCATATAAAATGTCCGATATCCTCAAAGCCGGAAATCTTCCGCTTGATATCAGCCACGGACACGTCTTCGTCATTACCAAAATGTACGGAACCCGGATATAGGGCTTGAATTTGCGCGAAACGTTCGTTGCAGAGACCAAATACAGCGATCCGTTCCGTTACGGCAGGGAAATAGTCGCCTTCCGGCTCAACGGCGAACGTATCCCACACCGGAGTAAACTGCCTCAGCATATCCTGCGAACCGGTACCTGTGTCAGCTTCCACGATACGTTGGTTAGCGTCATTCTCCGCGTTCCGGTTCGAAGCCTGAATTACGGCTGAGCTTTCTCCCTGAGGCGAGGTCGGGCTTGCCGCTTTGGCTGTGCTTCCTACTTGCTGTACCGCTGATGGCAGGCTGTCCTGCGGTTTCGGCGCAACCGGCAGCCAGTATCTGTTTTTCGCAAAGGGATAGGCCGGAAGATGCATTTTTCTCGGTTTATCGGTACGGTAAAGCCGTCCCCATTCGATATCGCTGCCCTGAGCCCAAGACTGTGCGATTTCAGCCATCTTTCCTTCTGTAAACCAACGGTCGTCAGCCTTCGCCACATCCGCCGACACGCTGGACTTTTTCTTCAGCTGACCTTTCCAGCAGTTCGGAACGGAAGGTTTACCATCCGCATATGCTTTCAATTTCTCGACCAGTTCCCGGATGCTGCTGACTAGAAAGACAACCCGCTCTTCCATTGCTTCGCGTCCGGTCTGAAGCGTATACGCAATGGACGACAAGCTCATCTCCTGAGACGCCCCGCCTTCCGCATGACGATTCCGATTCAGAATCAGATGCAGCGATTCGGCGGCATCAGAGATCGATCGAATCTCATACCAATCGATGCTGTCGGTCTCGATTTCATATTCCCGCAGCAGCTCATCCCGGACAGCAGACAGGTGTGCCGTTTCCATGCCGTATTCCGACCAGTCTTGATCGAAATCGATGTCTTGTTCATCCACCTTCAGAACAGTTGAAACCATTCGCAGAATATTGGCTTCCAGCCCGCTCTGTGATTCCATTTCCTTAACGCTAGCCACGCATCCAGCCTCATCCGCAAGGAACCGCGCTAACCGATCCGCATACGCTTTCAAGCGATCTTCATTTTTGGCCGATAACGGCACAATGACGGCAGACGGCTCGCCGCTCGCGGAAGAAGGCTGCGGCACCCATTCCTCCAAAATGATATGCGCATTTGAGCCATAGGCGCCAAAGGAGCTGATCCCTGCCCTCCTCGGGTATACCGTTTCCTTTCCTGCTTCGGTCACCCGAGGCTGCTCCCATTGCTCTAACTGCCTCTGGATGTAGAATGGCGATTGCTCAAAATCGATATAAGGATTCGTTTCGGCGGAATGCAACGACGGCACTAACGTTTTATGATGCATCTGCAGCGCAACCTTAATCAACCCGCAAACCCCGGCAGCGGACTCGCCGTGACCGACGTTGGATTTGACTGAACCGATAGCGCAATATTGACGGTCATCCGTGTAGCGGGAATATGCTTTCACCAGTCCTTGGATTTCGATGGGATCGCCGAGCGACGTGCCTGTGCCGTGTGCTTCCAAATAACTGATCGTTCTCGGATGAATATTAACCTTATTCAGGCAGTCTTCAATCAATTCAGCTTGTGCAACCGGACTGGGCACCGTAATGCCGCTAACCGCACCCACATGGTTGATTGAACTGCCTTTGATAACGGCATATATCTGATCGCCATCCTTGACGGCGGCACTTAGCGGTTTTAGTACGACCGCGCCAATCCCTTCTCCGGATGTAAACCCGTCGCCGTCTTTACCGAACGTACGGCAATAACCGTCGCTCGAATGCATGTTGGCCATGCCGAACGTTTTATATTTGCCAGGATGAAGCGTCAAGTTGACACCGCCCGCAATTGCAGCTTCACATTCTCCACGCCGGATGCTCTCTACCGCCATGTGGACAGCTGTCAGAGATGCGGAGCACAGCGTATCGACTGCCAGACTGGGGCCATGGAAATTAAGCGAGTAGGAAACCCGGTTCGCCACGTACGAGTGACTCAAAGAAAGCGGGAATAGCAAGCCTTGCGCCATAAGCTCCGCCCCGAGTAGTGCATAATCCTTATGCATAACACCAGCGAACACGCCGACAAGGTTCCGTTTGTTCGGTCCTCTTGGCGTTACGAGGCTGGACGGACGGTATCCAGCATCTTCAATGGCCTCCCAGCATGTTTCAAGAAAAATCCGCTCCTGCGGGTCTATGATTTCCGCTTCGCGAGGCGATATGCGAAAGAACGGCGCATCAAAGCAATCGGGGTCGTCAATGAAGCCGCCCCATCTGGAAACCCCTTTGCCCGAAGGAGACTTTAAGTTTTCAAACTGTTTCCAATCCCATCGTGAAGGGGGAATTTCGCTGATGCAGTCTTTACCGTCCTTCAAATTTTGCCAAAACTCGCGTAGATCGCTTGCCCCTGGAAAACGGCCTGACATTCCGATGATGGCAATATCCTCTTCTTGCGATGTTGATGCTTCTGAGCGGTTGCTGGAATCCGCAGGTTTCTTCCTGTTGTCCGGATGTTCATCAAGGTGCGATCGGGGGGCATTGATTCCATCGCCCGGTACTGGTGCGAAGCTTTCATCCGCAAATGCCGAAGCGTACTGTTCGGCCAAGTAAACGGATAAAACTGCAATCGTCGTATATTCAAAAAGCAGCGTAGGCGGAAGCGCTGCGCCTACCTTCGCTTCAATTCTCTTAACCATCTCCAGCAAGCCTGAGGAATCCATTCCCATCTCATAATAGCCCGCGTTCGGATCGAGATCCGCTTCAGCCATATCCAAGCGCTCAGCCAAGATGCCAGCCAGAAAAGCGGCCGCCTGAACGGTTGGAGTGCGCTCCCCGCTGAGAGCATGCCCCTGTTTGACTGGAGCCGGCGCCGGTTCTGTGACGGACGGGTCATCCCCATCTCCCGAGACGGCAGATGAACTGATCCCGGATGCCGCCCTCACCAGCTTCATCGTGTAGTTTTTCATTTCTGCTACTTTGCAGCCCTTACTGTCGAATAGCTCTAGCGTCATGCTGAGCAATTCGTTCTTTCGTTGAACACTGGGAGTGAGAACCTGTGTATAGCAGCGCTCTTGAATGAGCTGCTCCGCACGAAAGGACTCAAAATATAAGGGCAGAAACAATTGTTGCTCTTCCCCGACAAGCGCTCGAAGCAATAGCGAGGCACCTACACAACTAGCATCTAACAAGGTGGGATGAAACAGCACGTCTTCGGCGCTGTCGCGCGAATTGCGATCCAATGCAAGCTCAATGAGCACGCCTGTTGAGGTTTGGAAGGTATACCCTTCCGCTTTCATCATGCCGGTATGGATGAGGCCCAGCGCACGAAACTGCGCATAGGCCTCCTCCAGATCGACGGAAGCTTCCGCCTGATTTATGGCTTGCCCGAGATTGATCGTCTTATCAAATGGAACGGGTTGAATCTTCCGCATTTGGGCATCGGCATATCGTTTCGCCTCCGGGCTGACGGCTCCATCCCGCGATTCGCGGCCTTCTACAACAATGCTCCAGCATCCCGCTTCCTTCTCTTCCACAACAATATCGATCAGCACCTCGTAATCGTGACCCACCGCCAAGGGATGATAGATCGATACATGGCAAAGCTCCAGCTCTCTCCAATCGTACCCGTTATCCCGAAATGCTTGGTAGATCAAGTCGACATAAGCCGGACCAGGCAGCAGTTCCTGACCAAAGACTTTATGGTTGCTCAGGATCGGATGATCGCCGCTTAATAAAAATTGTTCTTTCATGAAATAGTCCCCCTTGAATGCACTACCCCTAAGCCCCATGGGGTTATTTGGGTTTAGTTCCGCCCCAGAATGATTTCGGGCTGCTGACCTTCCGCTCTTCCGCTTTCATTTTCCATATATTCGTTCGGCTCTTGACCGTCTGTGAATCAGACGATGATTCGCTAACCGATTTTCCGCTTTCCTGCCATTCTTCCGGCCAAGGCAGCGGCTTCCGTATGGCGTCTCCTGAGCGCACTTCCTGCCAAGATTCTACAACCGCATGAACATTGGTGCCTCCGTCGCCAAAACAGTTTATCGCCGCTGTTCGAACCGATTCACTCCAGCTCTTCGTTTCACGGTGAAAGAAAAACGGGGACGCTTCCAAATCAAAATGCCGCATCGGCAGCTCTCCCGATAAAAACGGTACAAACTGGCCATGATCGAGCATCAGCACAACCTTAATGAAGCTCGCAATCCCTTCGGCGCTTAGCGGGTGACCGATATTGGGCTTGATGGAGCCCAAAGCGATAGCGGCATTTCCACCGTTGCCATAAACCTGCTGGATCGTCTTGAGCTCCAACAGATCGGTTACTTCCGAGCCTGAGCCGTTCGTTTCGATATAAGAGACGTCAGACGGCTTTCTGCCGCTCTTCTTTAAGGCTGCGAGCATAACGTCCTTCTGCGCCTGCATATTTGGAGCCGCCGGCCCCGCGGTTTTCCCATCGTTATTTACCGCGATTCCCTTGATAACCGCATAGATGCGGTCTCCGTCCGCCAGCGCCTGTTTCACTGTTTTTAACAGGACAACGCCGGCGCCTTCACTGAGTACAACGCCATCAGCCCGGCCGTCAAAGACGTGAAATGTCGAGCTTTTGCTCAGAATGCCGCGCTGACCGAATAGCTTGTGCGAGAAGTCGCTGTTCAGCAGACTGACCCCTCCCACCAACGCGGACACCGTATCCCCGCTCCGCAGGCTTTGAATGGCCATGCTCATCCCGGTCAAGGCAGAGGAACAGGCCGTATCGATCACCATGCTGGGACCCCTTAGGTCAAGAAAACGGGATATATTCGCAGCCAAGTAATTTTGGCCGACCGCGACAATCGGATTTCTCGTTTGAAGGAGCAGTTCCTCGCCCGGCCAATACTGGGTTCTGGCACCGATATAAACGCCAACGGCCTTTCCTTTTACGTCCGCACGGTTATATCCTGCGTGATGAAGCGCTTTTACACTTTCCTCCAAGATGAGCAGTGCCTGCGGGTCCATCGCTCTGGCATCCTCGTCCGGAATATGAAAAAACGACGGATCGGCATGGCGAAGCTCATCCAGCAGCCCTGCATAATAAGGATGGGCGCTCCCCCATCGTTCCTTCGGGACCGGCCGTATCGCACTTCGGCCTTCCGTGAGCAGTGACCAATAATGGGTCAAATCCTTCGCTCCCGGAAATCGGCAGGACATCCCGACGACCGCAATATCCTCCTCGCCGATTCGTTCCTGATGAATGGGCTGACGGGAGAGCTCCGCTACAGGCATGGAAGGAGCATCTCTAAAATCATGAATGGGCATTGACTGTTCATGCTCCTGGCACTCCTGGCTCCCCGACAGCAACGCCCGGGTCAGCGGCTCGCCGTAGGAGGCCGTCAGCCAATCTGCGAGCGACTGAATGGTCGTATGCTCGTAAAGCACCGATGGATCGATATCCTTGCCTACGGTGCGGCTTATTGTCCGAATTAATTGCGCCAATATGATCGAGTCTGCACCATAATCCTGAATCGGTATGGTAAGCTCCAGCTTGGATCGTTCAAGTTTCAATTCTGCTGCAAATAAATCCAACAGCCATGAACGTACGGCTCCCGGCAGCGATGCTTGTGACTCCAAGCGCACTTCCGATGGGCCGGAAGCGAGAGCTCGCGTGGTGAAGCTGCTTTCAAGTCGCCGCATAAGCAGACGCTCCGGCTGCCACTTGTCAGGTTGAACGACAGCAGGCAGAACGACCGCTCCCGGCGGATTTGCAATCATATGATCGAGTAATCTCAGCCCTTCCCGGTCGGTCAGGCTGTGCATACCGGTGGCAAGGAAGGCGCCACTTTGTACCTCGCCCATGCCCGATTCTTTCCAGCTCGGCCACTGAATGCTGATAATGGGCTTTTGATTCGCATGAGCCTGCGCGAAATAATCCATAAATGAATTGGCCATCGCATAATCGCTTTGTCCCGCAGCTAGCGATGGAACAGCCGCCGATACGGACGAGAATAGAGCAAAAAAGGCAAGCGGCTCATCCTTGAAACATTCCCATACGGACATTAAGCCTTCCACTTTCGGCTCCAATACCTGCCGTATAACAGAGGTTGGCTTGTGAACAAAAGCTGGATACTCCCGATCACCGACGCCGGCGCAGTGGATCACGCCTCCTGCCGGTCCCCATTCCTCTCGAATATCAAGAAGCGCCTGCTTTAGTGCACCGGTATCCGTTAGCGGGATGTTGAGCGTCCGCACGTCAGCCCCTATCTTCTCCAATTCCTTGACCAAACGGATCTTATTCGCCATTGGTGAAGTCCGGACCGCCTCGTTTTCCCATGTTTCCCGGGGAGGCAGCGCTTCTCTCCCGAGCAAGACAAGCCTTTTCACGCCCATGGTTTCAACGTAATGGCGTGCACACAATGCGCCTAGTCCTCGCGTTCCGCCGGTAATCCACAGCACATGCCCCTCCGGCCACGAAAGCGGCTTGGCATTCTGTGTCGTCTCTTGCTCCCGCAGGCATGCGCGGTAACGCACGGATTTGCGGTAACAAATTTCCGGCCACTCGCTGTTACAATGCAGTTCTGCAATCAATTGTTCCGCCCAGGCTTTACAATGATCCGAAGCATCTATATCGACATGCCTGGAATGAATATTGGCGTATTCGCTTTGCAGCATACGGTATAGTCCGGCTCTGCAAGCTCCGGATAATCGCACGGCATCGCTGCGGAATCGCTCAAGACCTTTCGTTACGCCGATCAATTTGATTCCTTTGTTTCGTCTTACGTCTATTAGCCGCTGGAGCCAAGGCAATCCTTCCAGGCTCCGATCCGCTTCGCTGCTGCAGCCTAAAAGGTCAATGCAAGCATCGAAATCCATCTCCTCGACCTCTCCCGCTGTCATCTCATCGAGTTGGCGAGGATGAAGGACGACAGCGCCGGGCAGCCGGGATTTAAGTTCCATCGCAAGCTCGCGGGTTCCATCCACAGTAACGATAGCGACTTTACCTGGCGGTTCTCCGTCGGCCGATGCCTGCTCTTCTATCCATTCTTTGCAGAGCAAACGTGTCGTATCGGGCTGAAGGGAGTCTGCGACAGCACCGCTTGAGGCCTCTGCGGGAACCCAATAGGTGTCCCGAGAGAACGGATATACCGGCAAATGGATACGACTTTGCATCTCGTCCCCGAATAATAAATCCCCGTCCAGGCTATAGCCTTGGCAGTATAACTCGGCCAGCGCGATCAATGCTCCCCGGTATTCACTCGAAGCCTTGTCCATAGACTGGATTTTATGAAGCCATTCGGCCCTTTCCTGCTCCTTCACCATGTCGGCTTTAAACATCCGTTCTACTTGTCCGAACAAAATATGCGGGCCAGACCGCTTCTCAGCCGCAGCCAACCAGGCTTCTACCGCTTCCTCCTTGCTGGAGGCAACGATTACGCAGCGATAAGCAAACGGCTGTCTGCCTTCGAGAAGCGTAAGGCCAATTTGTGATAATTCCACCGATTCAGGCTGACTCGCCATGTAATGGCGCATATCGTCTATTCTCTGCAAAAGCGCATCCTCGCTCTTTGCTGAGAGGGGAAGCATATAATACGCTGTTTGACCGGAATCGCTGCTGTGCTGCTTCTCGTTGTAGCTCTGAAGGACGAAATGGGCATTCGTACCGCTCATGCCGAACGCACTTACGGCACCGGTTAACGGCGCCCCTGAGCTGGAACGCCATGGCCTCGGCTCGCGGTTCACATAGAACGGACTCCCTTCAAATCGAATAAAGTCGTTTTCCTTATCCATATGAAGACTTGCAGGTATCGTCTCATGACGGAACGCCTGGACGAGATTAACGAGGCTGACCAGGCCTGAAGCTGCGAAGCTATGACCAAAATTAGTTTTGGGAGAGGTTAACGCGCATGTACTTTCGTGTAACTCCGCCCCTTTAAACGCTTCCTGAAGCGCGTGGATTTCGACAGGATCCCCCAGCTTTGTACCCGTTCCATGCGTAACGATATACTCAACCTGCTTCGGATTCACGCCGGCCTGCTCGTACACCGAACGGATGAGGCGGGACTGTGCTGCCGCATTCGGCGCCGTAATTCCGTTTGTTTTGCCATCATAATTGATGCCGCTGCCACGGATGACAGCATAAATCGGATCGCCATCTTTCTTTGCCAAAGACAATCTTTTCATCACGACGGCAACGACCGCCTCGCCCGGTACCATACCGTTTGCCCGGTTGTCAAAGGCATAGCATTTGCCGTCCGGCGAGAGCATGCCTGCTTCCCTCATCCCGTTCAAATACAACGGCGTCAGCATAAGGTTAACACCGGCGGCGATAGCCGTATCGCATTCACGGTTGCGAAGGCTGACACATGCTTGATGGGCGGCGACCAGCCCGGAGGAACAAGCGGTATTGATTGACATAACAGGTCCACTCAGGTTAAGGAAGTACGAAAGGCGGGATGCCAGTATCGCATTGTTCGTGGATGTCACGCTGCCTGCCCCTTTAGCGATAAACTGGTAGTCGCCATCCTCGGCTCCGACAAATACGCCGATATTTCCTTCCCGCAACTGCTTGCTCCCGTATCCTGCATCCTCCAGCGCTCGCATCGACTCCTGTAATAACAGCCGCTGCCTTGGGTCCATCAGCTCCGCCTCACGCGGAGAGATTTCGAAGAAGGCAGGATCGAATTCGCTGACGCCCGGCACCCATCCGCACGTCCAGTTCTCACCGTTCATGAGAATGCTTCGTTCTTCTGGCATCGGCTGAACCACATCGCGGCCTTCCCGCAGAATACGCCACATGTCTTCAACCGAACGGGCGTCAGGAAACCGTCCGCTCATGCCGATAATCGCGATGGGCTCCGGAAATGGATGGCTTTGTGTTTCAACCGCAGCGGCGGGTTCTTCAATCGGTTTAGATGGCTCCGTATGAACGGATTCCGGAGCAGCCGCTTCCTGATGAAATTCCAGCACATCATCAGGACGAAGCTCATATCTGTCCTTGTAAAACCCGGTCAGGTCGTCACGATGCTCCCGCAAGTAAAAATGGATAAGCTTCTCTACCGTCGGATAGGAGAAGAAGACGGCTGGCGTAAGATCAATGCAGTAATGCTTGGTCAGCGATGAAGCCAGCTCGGCAAAGCTGATGGAATTGAAGCCGAAATCGGAAAAATACTGTTCCTTGTCGATCCGGTCAATCGGGATCGCTACGATTCGACTGATGTGCTCCTTCAGGTCCTCCTCCAGTAGCTGCTCTACATTCAGCTCGGCACGTTCTGCCCGCTTCGCGATTGATGTCAACGGCGCCGCCTTCACCGGCTTTACCGCTTCCTGTTCAACTGTCGGCTCCAGACCTAGAGAGCGGCGGACGCTCTCGCGATTCCCAACCATCACAAGATGATTGGGCTCATCCTGTGCTAACAGAAGCTCAAGCAGCGCGATCCCCTGCTCGGCTTCCAAGGCACGCTGACCGCTTGCTTGAAGATACATTTTCGTCATAGCCGGATCCCCGACACTCATGCCGCCATCCTTCCACAGCGGCCACTGAATGGAAACAATCGACCCGCCATGTCGTCGATCTCCCATGCGAACGCGGGAAGCCCGATTTGCGTAGGTGGTCATGAACCGGTTACCGACAGCGTAATCGCACGATCCGAAATCGCCCAGTACAGCGGATATCGAAGAGAAGTAAGCAACAAAATCAAGCTCGCGTTCTTCTTGAAGCAGCTCATCGAGCAGGAGCGTGCCGGTAATCTTCGGTTGTATGACTTCGTAGAATTGCTCCGTTTTCTTATCCAGAATGCTACGGCCGCTTTCCGTACCGGCTGCATGGATAACGCCGTTTATGCTTCCCGATAAAGCAGCCCGAGCTTCAGCAAGTCCTTGCTTCATGGCGGCATAGTCACACACGTCCGCTTGGATCGCGAATACGGTGGCACCTGCGGCTTCAAGCTTTTTCATCATCGATCTTTTGCGAGCATCAATGGATGACCGACCCGTCAGGATAAGCTTGGCCTGATACGCTTTGGCCAAATGCTCCGCAACGACCATGCCGATTCCGCCGAAGCCGCCTGTAATGAGATAAATGCCGCCCCGGCGGAATTTGGTCGCTTTCGGCTGAAGCCGGGTTTCGCGCACGGAACAAACATGCCGCTCTCCCCCTGCATATAAAGAGCTTCGCACCTTGTCCTGTCCAAGCTCCATCCACAACGACTCCCAAAGATTGCGACCCGAACTGCGTTCCGCCTGAAAACCGTCCGTAAAGAGATGAACAGACAGCCGCACATCCTTCATAAGCGGGCCGATCGAACGCTCAAAGCCGATCCAAGACTCCGCATGGCAGTGTTCGATTTCCGTGGAGCACGTCGCCGCGACCAGCAGCCTGATCGACGTAAGGCCTGAGGTATGCATCCCTTGGATGAGCGCGGTTAGTTCGTCCGTCATTTGCGCTGAAGGCGCTGTCTCCAAAGGCCATAAAAACAGAATGGCTTCTACCGCCTCTGTCCGGTTGACGTCCGCCAGCACCCGTTCGAAGCCGGATGAATCCCACTTATCTATGGAATGCGGCCATGTATTCAACGCTTCGCCCTCGTAACGTGACACAAAAACCAGCTTCGTCTTCGGACTTAAGCGGTTAACAGCTTCCGTCAGCTCTAGTTGACGGTGTGAATCCGAAAGGAAGCAAACGACCGTCCGCGGCTGTTCGTGCAGCACTTCCTTCCATTCAGCCGGCTGCCACGTTTCCTGAAACGTCATCACTTCAAAAGGGACCTTAACCGCAGCCGGTTCAGAAGCAGCGAGCCAATAGCGTTCCTTGGCAAACGGATAAGTCGGCAGGCTCACTCTGCGCGGAGGTTTGCCGCCGTAGAGCTTCTGCCAATCGATTTCGAGCCCTTTCGTCCAAAGATCAAGCAGCTTGCCGTACTTTCCCTTGGCAAACCAGGCATCAATCGCCGTCTGCATATCATCGTCCGCAGCCAGTGCCTGAAACGAATTTCTTCCCCGCTTAACCTGTCCGCGATAAATGCTGGGGCCGACACCATACATCCTGTACTGTTCCAGCTTTTCCTTTAGCTCCGCAATTGACGCTGCGGTGAAGGCTAAGCGTTCCTCCATCGCCGGCCGGCCAATCTGAAGCGTAAACGCAATATTTGCAAGCTCCTCATCCCGCCATGTTCTTGCCTCGATGGCTTCGGCAAACTGGCGGACGTTCGCTTCCAGACGCTCCTCGTTCATCGCGGATAAAACGATGATTGAAGCGTGCTGTGCCAAGTCCGGACGGTCTTCGGCCTTCCCTGTGAACTCTTGGACGACAAGATGGGCATTCGCTCCTCCGGCACCGAAGGAGGATATGCCAGCGATACGTGGATACGTGATCGTTTCCCCGTTCAAGACGACGACGGGCCGTTTCCATTCCGCCAGCCGCTGCTGCACCGCAAAAGGCGTCCGCTCGAAGGCGATATTCGGATTCACTTCGTCCGCGTGCAAAGTCGGCGCAAGCTGTCCATGCTTCATTTGCATCAGCACCTTGGTCAGTCCCGCTATGCCGGCCGCGCTCTCACAGTGGCCAATATTCGATTTAACAGATCCGATCGCACAATAGCCATGTTCTCCGACCAGCGGCGAGAATGCTCGCGTCAGCCCCTCGACTTCAATCGGGTCACCAAGCGCCGTTCCAGTACCATGAGCTTCGATATAGCTGACAGCACCCGGATGTACGCCAGACCGCTTTAAGGCGTCTTGGATCAGCTGCGCTTGAGCGGAAGCGCTGGGTACTGTATAGCCGTTCGTCCGGCCGCCGGCATTCAGCATGCTTCCTTTTATGATGCCGTAAATATGATCGCCGTCCGCAATCGCCGCATGCAACGGCTTGAGGACAACCGCGCCTACACCCTCTCCATCGACGAATCCGTCAGCTTGTGCACCGAAGGATTTGCATTGATCGCCGGAGGAGAGCATGTTCATCGAAGTTAACCTCTCGTAGTGGACTGGATGTACGATCAAATTAACGCCGCCCGCAATCGCGCATTCGCTGGTACCGGAATAGATACTCTCAAGCGCAAGGTGGATCGCAGTGAGCGAGGAGGAGCATGCCGTATCGACAGCCAGGCTCGGCCCCTGGAAATTCATAAGATAAGATAGCCGATTGGCAATGGACCAAAAATTCGCCCCAGTCGAATAATTGCCGTTCATCACCCCGACAAAAACACCAACCTTCCCGGAACGGCTTAGACGTTCCGGGGTATAACCGGCATCCTCTATACTCGCATAAGCGGTTTCCAAAAAAATCCGCTCTTGCGGATCCATTCGTTCGGCTTCCTTGGGCGCAATCTGAAAGAATAGCGGGTCGAATTTGTCGATATCGTCCAGAAATCCGCCCCATTTGCTATAGACAGCGCCCTCCTTGCCCCTCTCTTCGTCGTAGTAGAGTCTCCAATCCCACCGGTCAGATGGAATTTCGGTAATGCAATTGGTTCCGTGTTTAAGGTTTTCCCAGAACTGTTCTACATTCCGTGCCCCCGGATAACGTCCGGACAAGCCGATGATCGCCACATCCTGTTTGCCTGCCGCTTCGCTCTCCGACATTTCGATGACCGCTTGCTGTTCGTTAATCGACTCAAGGGCTGCCGGTTTCGTATGACGATCTGGCGCCAGATTGCTAGCGGGTACTTCTTGCGTATCGAAAATGGAGCTGCCTACTGCTTGTCTCTCCATTCCCGTGAAGCGAAGCATCTCTTCCGGATGGGCTTGCAGCAAATAGTCGGCTAGCGCATTAATCGTTGAGTGCTCGAAAAATAGCGTACTGTTTATTTGGGCGAAATGAGGCCGGAGTGCTTCCGTAAGCTGCACGACCAGAATCGAATCGATTCCGTATGTCTCTAGCGGCACGTATGTTTCCATGCGCTGGTATGGAATTTTCAGCGTTTCGCAGATGAGTGCCTTCAGTCGTTCTCTGCCCTTCTCGCAGAGCACCTCCTGGCTTTGTTCATCCTTTTTGGCGGGCAGTGTTGTACGAGCAATCGGCTCCCGCTGGGGTTGTTCTTTTGCAGCGTTATCCGATGCATCCTCTTGACTTCGTATCCGGATTACACCGTCGCTTTCGGCTGCTATAATCTGCTGTCCAAGACCGTGTGAATGCTCAGCAGGGAAAAATACATCGAGGAAGCCCTCCTCCTCCAACAGCGAACGCCACGAATTGGGTGCCAAACCCGGTGATCCCGGCATCCGAAGCTCTTGATCCTCATACAGCCACCAGCCTTCAAGCAGACCGAACGTCAGGTGGATGAACAGATTGCTACTGCTCATTTCATTGAGGAGCAGCAGACCGCTATGCTTCAGGACCGTCTTGACGCTTCGGATCGTTGTCTTCATATTTCGGGTTGCATGCAGCACATTGGTTGCAATCACAAGATCGAATGCGCCTTCCTCGAAGCCCTGCACCGAAGCCGGCTTCTGGGCATCATATAGACGATAGGTCAAAAACGGGTAATGCGGTCCGTACTCGTGCTGGGCATGAAGCAAAAACGCTTGAGAAATATCCGTATAGCAGTATTCTGCAATATGCTCCTGCACCGGTTTAAGTCCGGCCAGCACCCGTGCGCTTGTTCCGCCCGTTCCTGCGCCGATTTCCAAAATGCGCAAGCGGACGGCAGGATCTTCTTGAACCCGTTCCCTAATAAACGCAAGCGTAAGATCCGATACGATCTTGTTGAAGTAATCCGCGATATGATTGTTTTTGTAGATACCCTCGACAAGCGTCATCGATCCGTTCGGGAATATAATATCCGTAGCGGCCGTATTTCCGCACAGCACCTGCGGAAGTGCTCGGAGTGCTGCGTCGACAAGGATCATTTGCGCTCCGGAATCCGGGTGATGCCTCCATTGCTCCAAATGCAGATCCCATTGGGCCCAGACGGCTGCATGGTCTTCTTTCCGATTCGGATCGACGATGTATTCGCCGACAACCTCCGATATAAAGCCATAGCGAAGTAAATAATCGATGCTAGTCTCCAACCATCTGTCGTAAAGCCGAGATTGGCCCAGCAATCCGGCCAGCTCCTCCTTGGCTTGCCGCTCTCGGTTAAAGAAGCCGGCAGCTTGCAGTTGCACCCAAAGAAGCTTGACCAGAAGTTCTTCTTCCAAGCGCTTCACATCTCGTATGCTCTCCTCTATACCGTTCACCTGACCGCTCCTTTCGTCCATTGCGATACACCCGGCTTTCATCTTATATCTGCGATCCTATCCGCCAGCTCCCTGAAGCTCCGGTGCCGGATGACCAGCTCCGGCGTTACATCTATTCCGAGCCGTTGATTGAGCATTTCCGTGAGTAAACTCATCTTAACCGGATCAAGGCCGTATTCCGCTAATTCCGCGTCGGGTTCTATGTCCTGTTCGTCGACCTTCAAGAACATTGCTGCCGCTTCCCTCACGAGAGACAGCACCTCTGCCCGCTGCTTCGCATCTGGGATACTTCCCGTCTTTTCCTCTAAAGGTCGATCTGCAGACGAGAGGGCTTGAAAGGGAGCCGGAACAAAGTCGCTTCTGATCCTGCTGATGACTGATCCGAAGCGTTCAGGTAGAACCGTTATATGCTGATCTTCGACGGTCTCCTCTATATGCAGCGGCTTGGTCGTTTTGACGAAGCACAGTTGATTCACCTTCCCGGCAAGCAGTCTTTCCACGACGTCCATGGCTTCGTCCGGCTCGATGGACCCCATTCCGATCCGGGCCATTTTCTCGCGGAGAGTCTCGGTTGAAACCGTCCCCACACTTCCCCAATACCCCCAATTGATCGTCTTGACGGCACAAGACCATTCGGAGGCGAGCTTCACTGCGAAAGCGTCGCTAAATGTACACCCGGCTGTGTAATTGCTCTGACCAGGCGATTTCAGAAACGAATTAAAGGATGAAAAGAACAAAACAAAATCCAACTGCTCACGATCAAATACTTGAGCTGTTCTTACAACTGTGTCGTTTTTGGCTACATACCCCGCTTCAAACCGCTGCTCGTCCATTTTTGCCAAGCTTTGATCGAGCAGGACGATCGCGGAGTGAACAATGCCATGAATACGCGTATACCGCGACTTTATCTTCTCGTAGGCCTGCTGGAGCGATGTCAAATTTGCCGCATCGGCCTGGATATAGGATGGCGCAGGTCCAAGATCCCCTAACCGTGCGATCTTAGCCCGAATGGCTTCATCCATCTCTCTGCGACCAATCCACACGATTTGTGCTTGATAGGTACGGATCATATACTCGGTCCATACCTCGCCAATGCCTCCAGCTCCCCCGATGATGACATAAACGCCGCCGTGCCGGTAAGCGGTATGCTTAATCGGCAAGCTTTTGACAGGAACCAGCATCTGCTTGTACCACCCGCCGTTTCGGTAGCCCCATGCGTTTCCCTTGGCATCCCTTGGTAGCGAGGGCAGAACGTCCAACGGCAGTTCGTCCTTCAGGCCTATGTCTAACAGTCGCACGCTCCAGCTCGGATATTCCTTCGCCATGGACCCGACCAAACCATGGACACCGGCATGTGCAAAACCAGATGGTTCGCCTGCACGAATCGGCTGAGCCTCCACGGTGATGATGGACCAGTGCAAGGGCCTCGATCCGAAGCCGATTTCGAGCAGTGACTTTATTAGCCTAAAAAGCTGGAATACCCCATCCTTTTGTTCGCTGATAATCCCTTCGTCCCGCACAGTTTGAATCGGATGAACCGGCGAAATCCATATAATATGCTTCAGATCGTTATAGTTGCTCAGCTTCTGAGCCATATCCTCAATCGAAGCTCCGGCTTCAAACGACAGCGGCTGAGCCGCAGGATACCTGTGGTTGATTTGATTTATTTGCTCTGGCGTTCCGCCGATCACGATGTCGGCATCCGGAACATGCTGGGCTGGCGCTTCGTTGAATGCGGCAAGTTCCCAGGTAGGAAGCAGCAGCAATCCATCAGGTAATCGGTGAGAACCATCAGTCTCGGCTTGATGAGGGTTAAAGCTCCAGTCCCTTGATTTCCCTGCACGCTTGGTTGCCATTCCCCGCATGGCCACACAAACATGGCCTTCCTCGTCACACAAATCGATATCGAAGACGCGCAGCGAATCTCCTGAAGCTTCTGCTTTCTTTATGCGGGTGACCGCCCACATCACTGAAGTACAAGGACGGTAGACCGTAAGCTCCTGAATCGCAAATGGCACATAGGGCCCGTTTTTCTCAGCGTCGATTTGGCGTCCATGACTGTGCCAGGCGAAGCCAATCGTGGACTGAGCGGCAGCGTCGAGCAATACCGGATTGCATCCAATCCGCTGCGTCTCGTCACTCATGGTCCCCGGCAAATGAATCTTAGCGATCGCACAATCTTGGCCGATTTCAATCGTCTCTACTGCTCTATAACCTGGACCATATGCAATTCCAATATTTTCGAAAGCGCCGTAGCACGTTTCCTGATCCAGCTTTGCGACCGAGCATTGGGCGCGAATGGCCTGCACGTCCAGCTGAGGAGGGGCAGAAGACGCATGAATAACAGCTGTCCCTTTGCTATAAATCTGGCCTTCATCCGCATCTGCATCCGCCTTCGAAGATCCTGCCAGAATACAAAATGAAACCTGGTTGTCACCCTCCTGCGTTAAGGAAACATGAATGTGTCCGGCCGTCGCTTTCGCAATAAAAGGCCGCAACCATACCACATTTTCCAGCGTAATGGCCCGTCCCTTTTGCACGTAATCGGTCGCAAGCTCGACTGCAGCGCGAGCCATCTCAAGGTAGACCATTCCTGGCATGATAGGCTGTCCGGAGACAACATGGTCTCGCAGCAGCGTCTCCTCATTTGTAAAAGAGGCGCTGAACCGGGTCTTCCCTAACACCGACGTATTTCTGTGCACAAGCGGATGAAGACGCTCAGTCAAAATCTTCGTATGGAGCGTGTCCCGGTCCGAAGCCTTTTCTTCAAGCCAGTACCGCTCCTTCGCAAACGGATAGGTTGGCATGTGGATGCGCTTCCCCCCGTTTACCAAAGGCAGCGCTTGTAAGCCCTGCACCCACTTCTTTGCGGCATCGGCAAGCTTTACCGCTTGAGAGGCACCGGTCTCATGCTCGGATGGCAATTCTTCGCTTGATGCGATCGCATTCCTTATCTGCCGTCTGTTTACTTTCCCAGAGAATACACAAGAAGAAGGCCTCCGCAGCAAATGGTCCTCCATTGCCTGGAGCAGCTCCTCCCTCGTGTTTGCCGTGAACGCCGCACGAACATCCATCTCTTCCCTCCCCGCTTGCAGTGTCAACGCCACATCTGACAAACAGATGTCTGTTTCCCGCAGAAGGAAGGCTTTAAGGGATGCGACAGCGTCGTCCAGTCGATCTTCGGTCTTGGCCGATACCGGGAATATTAGCGGTTGATCCATAGGTGGGGCCGAATGTCCGGGCGATTCCGAATTGTATTCCTCAATGACCATATAGGCGTTCGTTCCGCTAAACCCGAAGGAGCTGACGGAGGCCCGTCGAATGCCGGATTCGATCTCCCACTTCTTCAAGGATGTGTTTACAAAGAAGGGACTTCCATCAAGTCGGATATGCTCATTCAAAGAATCGAAATGAATGGTTGGCGGCAGCATACGATGCTTCAGCGACTGTACGACCTTGATGACGCCCGATACGCCGGATGCCGCGAGCAAATGACCGATATTGCTCTTAATGGAACCGAGTGCGCAGTAGCCCCTTTTGTCCGTATATGCGCCGAACGATGCCGTTAGAGCTTCGACCTCGATCGGATCGCCGAGCTTTGTTCCTGTACCATGTGCTTCGACAAGCGAAATAGTCTCCGGGTTAATGTCGAATTTATCAAAGACGGATTTCTCCAGCTCTTCCTGTGAAGCGGCGCTGGGCGCTGTGATTCCGTTTGTCTTCCCGTCCTGATTAATACCCCAGCCGCGTATGACGGCATGAATCGGGTCTTTGTCGCGGACCGCGTCGGACAGCCGCTTAAGCAGCAGCACGCCCGTTCCTTCCCCCGGAACGAATCCATTCGCCCTGTTATCGAACGTATAGCAACGCCCATCCTTGGACAGCATTCCGGATTTGCTCGTCATAATGTGCATGGCCGGACCGCTCATAACATTAACTCCGCCGGCTAACGCCATGTCGCAATTGTCCAGGAGCAAGCTGCTGCAGGCTTCTGAAATCGCGACAAGCGAGGAGGAGCAAGCGGTGTCGATCGCCATGCAGGGACCCTTCAAATTCAGCAGGTAGGAGATGCGTGCGCTTAAAATGGAAACCGAGGTCCCCATCAGATTTTGCGCATGGAGCTCTTCTCCTCTCTCCATACGTCCGTAATCGCCGGTACCGCATCCAGCAAAGACCCCGCAGCGGCTGCCGGACAAGTCGGACGGACGCAGTCCGGCATTCTCGATGCATGCCCAGCTGTTCGCCAGGAATAGCCGCTGCTGCGGATCCATGTATTCCGCTTCCACGGGCGATATTTGGAAAAATAACGGATCAAATTTGTCCGCATCCTCCAAGACGCCCATCCATTTCGAATACGTTTTGCCCGGCTTCTTCGGATCGGGATCGTAGTATCGCTCGAGAGACCAGCGTTCTGCAGGAATCTCGGATACGCAGTCTTCACCTTTGCAAATGTTGTCCCATAATTCGTCAATATTAGCGGCCTTGGGGAATTGGCCTGACATCCCGATGATGGCAATGCCATCCAAATCGGGCGATTTCCGGCTTTTCTCCTTGGGCATATCTTCCCGGCTACTAATGGACGCTTGCGCACTGTGCAATCCAAAGGATTCCTGCCTCTGACTTTTCTGCCTTCGCATCCGCTCGATCAGCTCGTCAGTCCGGTCCGTCATTTCCTCCGCCATACGGCTTATGACGACTTTGCCGATATGCTGTCCGCTGCTGACATATTCAAGC
This sequence comes from Brevibacillus sp. MS2.2, assembly GCF_013284345.1. Taxonomy (NCBI): domain Bacteria; kingdom Bacillati; phylum Bacillota; class Bacilli; order Caryophanales; family Paenibacillaceae; genus Brevibacillus; species Brevibacillus sp. MS2.2. The sequence goes on along the minus strand of NZ_JABSUZ010000015.1, from coordinate 32,728 downwards.
GCCTCTTGAACCCGCTGAAAGGGGTAGATCCTGGATACAATGGGTACGATTTTCTCCGTTTGAAGCAGGTCAACCATCACATGGAGCAATTCCTTGTTAAATCCCTTTTGGGCACTTAACCGCCGTAAATCAATGCTATGAATCGTTTGGTTATGTACAAGCCCGGAAAGATCTAGATTTCCACTCGTCTTCAGCGCATGCACGGCCAGCTCCAGGTAGCGGCCTGAAGGGGCCAAACAATTCAAGCCCTTCTGAATCGCGTCCCCGGCCAGCATATTAAGCACAACATCAACCCCGCGACCATTGGTTAAGGAGGCGATTTCCCGATCAAAGGGCGAGGCGGTGTAATTGATCGCCGCAGCAACGCCAAGTCTATCAAGCAAGTCGAGCTTTTCGGCTTTGCTGCTCGTGCCGTAAATCTTGCAGCCTTTCAAATTCGCCAGCTGCAGGGCGATAAGGCCGCAGCCGCCTGTCGCCGTCTGAATGAGCACCTGCTCACCGTGTGCAAGCTTCCCTGTCTCGAAAGCGTGATAAACTGTGGAGAAAACGACAGGTAGGCTGCACCCTTCTTCAAACGTTATGTTGGCAGGCTTCCGGACGGCATTAGCAGCGGCAACGTTCACTTCGCTGGCATGGCCGCCCAGTTGCTTGCCTGTAAGAGCGATGACCTCATCGCCGATCTGAAACTCCTCTACGCCTTTGCCGATGCGTGTGACGATTCCGGCTACTTCAAACCCCGGCACGAATGGATAGTCGGGCATAGTCGGATATAGTCCGTTTACGCACATGAGATCCGGAAAATTAACCGCCGACGCCATGACTTGTATCGTCATTTCACCAAAGTCGGGCTCCGATACAGACCATGGCCGCAAAGAAACCTCGCTGATGTGATGAACGTTCGACACGACCAGGCCGGCAGAATCCGATTTCGCTGACTGCCGGCTGTCGACTTTTAATCCCGCCTTCTCCGGTTCCGGACTGCGGGAATCAGCATGGTCTGCTGGAGACGGGATTTTCCTCCCAGCGCCATCCTTCAGCGCCATAATTCGACGCTTGGCATCTTCAGAACTAACCTCCCCCGCTTGCAAAGCGCGAAGTATCTCTTGAATATTCACCCTCACACCCCCTGCCTGTTCGCTATTTGCCAAATAAGGACAGAATCTTGTCCCGAACTTCTGTCTGATGGAAGGTTAGCTCATGCATCGCGACTTCTTTCGCAATATAATTCGGGAGCTCGGCTCGCATTGTCTCAACCAGATGGTCCTTCAATGCAACCAACGAAAGGCGCGGCTTTTCCGCGAGCTGCCGCGCCAGCTCCAGAGCATGGCTCATCACTTGGTCCCGGGGAAGGACCGCGAAAGGCACGCCTCTCTTCTCCAGATCCGCCCCTCGGTAATTGCTACCGCTTAGTAGCATTTCATTGCCCAGACTCAATCCTAGCTTTCGGGGCAATATGTACGTTGCGCCCATTCCCGGTGTGAAGCCGTATTTCATGAAATTGGCCGTATACACACTCTCACGGCTCATGACGACAAAATCGGCAAACAATCCGATTACAAACCCGCCCCCGATCCCATGGCCTTGCATAGCGGATATGACGGGAACCGGGCATTCCAGCGCAAGGCTGTAAATGTTGCTGTCCGTAAATTTCAATTGCCCTTCGAAAATGGCAAGCAAAGCTTCTTGCGTCCCGCCAGAAGCAAAATAAGTATCATACCCGGTCAAAATAACGGCTTTATACCGCTCTGTTTCCTTTACAGTTAGGAAAGCATGCGCCAAACCCTTTACCAGGTCATCGGAGAACGTGTTTTTGTATACGCGGTCCTGCATGGTAATCGTTGCGATACCCGGCTCGATTTCACGCAGCTCTACAACCGGTTGCATTACACATCAACCTTCCCATGGAAATTGGCCTTTATTGACAAAATTATAGATAACTGCGAGCGTATCCGGGTCGGCAAACATGGTTTGATTCGCAGTTATTGCCAGCTCCCTGCCTTCCCGGATTAAGGGCTGCAGCTCAATCATATAGCGTTTGTACTTCGCAATCCCTGCCTTCGGCAGACGCTTCAATCGAAGCAGATGTCGGCGCAGCAGCGACTCGCTTTCTGGCTCCCAGGCATCGATCAACCCCCAGCGGAGTGCAGTTTCCGCATCGAAGGCCTGCGTCATCAGCGTCATATAATGCGCGCGCTGCATGCCCGTTTTTTGAATAAGAAACGGCATCACACAAGCGGGATACAGGCCGAACAGCAGCTCGGACAGGCTGAATTGGGCCGTCCCGTCCGCCAGAACGATATCGCTTGCGGCGATAAAGCCAAGCCCCCCGGCATTTGCCTTACCCTTGACGTGAGAAAGAACGATGTACGGTCCGGTCCGCATTCTCATCCATAACGCATACAGAGGTTCAGGATTGCTTCGTATGGATCGGCCTTCTGCCATATGGGCGTGGATCTCCTGGAAATCTGCGCCCGTGCAGAATACATGAGGCAGACCTTCCAGCACGACAACCGTCACTTCTTCCTCGCATTGGTCCAGCACGCAGCCCAGTTCCTCTACAAGCTGGTCATTGATCGTATTGTCCGCTTCGGGCCGGTGCAGTCTGATAAAGCATACGGTTCCCTGATATCGAACATGCAGCGTCTTAAACTCCATTACAGCCACCTGTAAATCCGATGGAAGTCCCGGATCTCTTCCAGGTAGAGCCGCTGCTCGCCCCGCACAGATGCGGGAATCCCTTGCAAGTCGAGCTTCGCGTTACGAGTTCCAAACCGGATACCGTGACCGCTTTTCAGCATCGCTTCATATTCGTCAAAGCCGAGCAGACGGCGCACCTGCAGACGTTCGCTTAGCTTGAATTTACGCAGTGCCGCCTGGCTTTGACTTGTGGCGACACCGCTGTAAAATTCCGAGCAGCAGCCGGAGCCATACGAATAACAACCGATCCGCTTGGGCGTATCAAATGTCCCATGCTCGATTAGGCCTGCCAGTGACAGGAAAACGGTGCCTCCCATGATATTGCCGACACGCTGGCAATATCGAATGCCCGGAAGCACACGCTGATTAAAGTCCGCTTCGATCTCCGGCGCTTTGGCCTTCGCGATTCTTCGCATCATCGTGCGATGTGCGCCCTTCACCATACCGCCGAAGGGAGTATGAAAAGCTAAATATTGAAACGTATCCTTATAGTCCGCTTCTGGCACCCGCGCTTTGTAGGCCATAAAGGTTTGTTCGCAGCAATCCAGATACGTGGACAGCGACAAATCGGAATTGCCTGCTTCGCTGTCTGGCATAGGGCGGCACGTATCCATCACTTCATAACCGTAATAACCGCTCGCGCCCGTATCGATTTGGAAGACATACGGCGTATCGCTGACCAGAAGGGCAACAGCTCCGGCTCCCGCACTAAGCTCTGCATAGGACCAGTCTTCGGTCAACGAGCTCCCGCCCTCAGCCACGAAAAAACGGGATATGTCCGTGGCGATCACCAGCGCCTTGGCCCCCGGGGATGTGCCGGAGAGAATAAATTGGACCGCGGCATGCAGGCCTGCTGTTCCCGAATAGCAGGCCTGCTTGATTTCGTACATCCGGCAGCGGCGGTTTAAACCGAGATAATGGTGGATATACGTGCTCATCGATTTGCCGAAATCGATACCGGATTCCGTGCAGGTAATCACCAGTTCGATCCGGTTCCGCTCTTCTTCAGACAGCGAATCCACGATCGGCTTCGCGGCATTGACACCGAACGTAATAGGGTCCTCGTAAGGCAAGGCAACGGTTTTCTCGAGCATCATCAGATTCTCGAACCTGGCAGTATCCAATTGACGCCTTGCTGCAAGTTCCGGGACATCCAGAAAAGCAGTGCCGCCAAAAACATTCATCGCTTCTATTCCAACTTGAATCAAGCCCATTCTCCTTTTCTGTTTGTTTTAAATCTTTTGCAGAGTGACTGCTGTATTCATGCCGCCAAAGCCCATGCTGAGGCATAAAGCATGAGAAATGGAGTACGGGACGAATTGTTCCTTCACCCAATTGAACGTCTCGTCAACCGGAAGCTCCAGATTACGCGTCGGATGAAGGCGGGAGTTGCGCATCTGAAGCAATACCGCAATAATTTCCACGGCTCCTGCTGCACTGAGACCATGGCCTGTTATAGATTTGGTCGCATTGATGTAGGCATGCGACAATCCGCTGTCTTTAAGCGCGCGCAGCTCCGTATCATCACCGACCGGGGAGCCCGTTCCATGCGGATTGACATAGTCGATGTCGGCGGCTGTAATGCCGGCCCGGCGAAGAGCTTCGCGGATCACACGCATTTCTCCCTCGTAGGACGGATTCGGATTTCGGTTGCCGTCCATCGCGATCGCTGTAGCGGTAATGGCCGCATAAGGAAGAACCCCTCTCTTACCGGCACAAGATGCACGCTCAATGACGACGGCAGCGCAGTTTTCCCCGTAGATGAAGCCGTCCCGGCCGCCGTCGAATGGTCGGCAGGCCAGATCCGGTCTGTCGGCATATTGATCGGAGCCCATTGCGCCCAGGCTGCGAAAGGCCGCAAGCTCCATATAGGAAAGGTCGGCCAATGCCCCGACTGCGATGCAAGCATCGACTTCCCCGGAGCTAACAGCTTGAACGGCTTGAGCGATAACAGCCTGACCGCTTGCGGATGCGCCTCCCAATGTAAACGCAAATCCGCGAATCCCAAACTGCTCCGTGCAAAGTCCGCATAAATCACTGTCCATGTACGTCATCGCATAAGTGGGCCTCAGAAACGAAGGACGTTCCGAATACGAGGCATAGACTTGGAGAGCCTCCCGCTGCTGTAAGTTGGAACCGCCGATAATGAGGCCGATACGCTCTGGCTCAACCTGATCCAGAACTGCATCCTCCCAAGCCTCATGCATCGTTGCCATCGCAGCCTGCCCGGAGAAGGAAGCCGTTCGCAGCAGCCGTTTAGAAAGACGTTCCGGCATAACCAGCGATTCGATCTCCGCCCCCAGGAAAGAAGAGCTTCCTTTTTGGCGACCCGGACGATTCAACACAGAAAAGGCGTGCCGGCCGTCAAGGAGGGCTGCCGCGAAGGCCGCCTGTCCTTGACCAATGGCCGATGTGATGCCAATGCCTGAGATGACGATATCGTCCGGCCTACAGCTTGCCCAAGAACCCATCGGCCAGTTCCCCTATGCTTGACATTCCAACAAACTGCGATCTTTGATTCTGCAAAAGCGACAAATCCTCCATCACCATCGAAATTAGATCCGCGCGGTCGATAGAGTTCAATCCGAGATCCGAAAGCCGGTCCTCAGGCCTCAGTTCCCGTCCCTCTAATTCGGGGACGATCTCATACAAATTTTTTATGATAACGGCTGTTATTTCTTGTCTGTTCAATTCCGTTCCTCCTCAAGGATAAGACGACTGACGTAATCGTTAGCCTCATGAATGTCCAGCCTACCGCTTTCCACTTGCTGTAAAATGTCATCCAGCAGAAGCGGAGAACGTACGGCCTCCTGTTCCGGAGTAGCTCCTTGACCCCGGCTCAGTTCGGAACTCAGATACGCCGCGAACTGTCTGATCGTCGAATAGTCATATATTTTCGTCGCCGTGATGCTCGTGCCGTATTGCTTATTAACCGCCTTGATCCATTCGACGCCGACAATCGAATCAACCCCGATGTCCACGAATTTGATTTCAGGATCAATCTCGTCAGGCTGCATAAACATGGCCTCCGCCATGCTCTGGACCAATTGCTCTTCCAGTGCCTCCAAGGAAACGCCGCTGTTTGGAGGGGGCGTTCTTTCTTCGGCAGGGTCCACATGTTCGGCTGCCGTAAGTGCCGCCGTTTGTTTCGGCAACTGGCTTACGTGATCGTAATCGTGTTCTGCTTCTGCTTCCGCTTCGTTCCCAACCAAAGCGGGCTTCTCAGCGATTACGCCGTGCAAATAGGCGGCAAATTCGCTTAAAGTCGAGTAATCGTATATTTTGGTCGCCGTAATGGATACGTCATACTTCTTATTTACTGCTTTGATCCATTCCACGCCGATAATCGAGTCTACGCCGATTTCGACAAACTTTCTCTCCGGGTCCAATTCGGCACGTTCCATAAACATCGTATCGGCCAAGCTCTCGGCCAACTGCTCTGTCAACACGTCGAGCGATATGCGCTGCTTCGATACACCGTCGATCTTCTTCAATTTAATCGGCGGGAGCCGTAGCGAGTGTCCGCTTCCGTGATCGATTTGATCGGGAATGTTCGATAGCGGCCTTAACGTAATTGTTTCCACCGCTTCCCGGTCCATCGTTCCAGCCTCGTGAATATGAACTTTTGGAGCTGGAGCAGGTTCGCTTCCATTTGTTCCTGCGGATTGATGTCCATTGCCGCTAATGTTATACCAGCATTTTTCTTCAGCGAACGGATAGGAGGGCAGGCTAATGCGTCTCGGTGTCGTTTTACCGTAGACAAGCCGCCAATCAAAATCAATGCCACTTACCCATACAGACAGAAGCGGCTCAAACTTCCCAGAAGCAAACCATCCCAGCCAGGTCGACTCATCCGGCGCTCCGGCCTGCAGCTCGGACAGTGCCGCGCCTGACTTCGCCCTGCCGAGGTGCAGTTTCTCCATTCGGCCGTTCTCGACAATCGCCTGCAACCCGCGTTTCAGCTCCAGAACCGAAGAAACGGCCATAGCCGCTCGTTCTTCCATCGCCTCACGGCCCACCTGAAGGGTATAAGCCGCATCAGACAAGTTATCATCCGTAATCTGCCGCATCGCTATTGCATCCAGATAGCGAGAAGCCAATCGTTTCAATCCCTCTTTGTTCGGCGCGGACAAAACAATCGGAACGGTCCTCCCGGCCTGATCGATAGAATGTGCCGCTGCGGGCGATTTATATTCTTCCACGATTAAGTGAGCATTGGATCCTCCCGCGCCGAACGAAGAAATACCTGCTATGCGCGGCATTTCCTGCTTTTCTCCGCCTGCTTCGACGACGGGCCGCTTCCATTCTTCCAGCTTCTGCTGCACCCTAAACGGTGTATCCGGGAAGACGATATTCGGGTTCAGCTTCTCGGAATGAAGCGATGGCGCCAGTTCCCCGTATTTCAACTGCATCAGAACCTTCGTTAAGCCCGCAATTCCCGCTGCGCTCTCGCAGTGACCGATGTTGGATTTTACGGAACCGATCGCACAAACGGATGTCGGAAGAGTACTCGTTTTCCATGCATCACTTAAACCTTTTATTTCGATGGGATCGCCAAGCGCCGTACCGGTCCCATGCGCTTCGATATAGCTGATCGCGCCCGGATCAATGCCCGACTTCCGGATCGCCCGCTCGATCACACTTGCCTGCGCTTTCGGATTCGGAACCGAGTATCCGTTCGTCTTACCGCCATGGTTGACGGCTGATCCTTTTATGACGCCGTAAATGCGGTCTTTGTCGGCAATGGCCCGTGACAACGGTTTTAACAGAACGGCGCCGACGCCTTCGCCCGGCACGTAACCGTCGCCTCCCTCGCCGAAGCTCTCGCACCGGCCTTTGCTCGACGCGAATTTTCCTTGCGCAAGCGCCAAGTACTTATTCGGATGAATGGAAAGGTTTACACCCCCTGCTATAGCTGCATCGCATTCTCCCTCCCGCAGACTTTGGCAGGCCAAATGTATCGCTGTTAGTGAAGATGAGCACATCGTATCAATAGCCAGGCTCGGTCCATGTAAATTGTAAAAATACGATACGCGGTTCGCAATTGACGAAGCGCTGCCAGACAGCGCCACCGGCCGGCCCCGAACCGTTTCTTCCGCGCCATAAAGCTGATATTCCTCGTACATGACACCGACGTAAACGCCTACATTACCGCCAAGACCGGACGAATCGAGCTGCTGCAAGCCATGTCTCGTGTATCCGGCATCCTGCAGCAGCTCGTACGTGCACTGTAGAAACAATCGCTCCTGAGGATCCATAAACGCCGCTTCTTTGCGCGAAATGTGAAAGAACAACGGATCGAAACGATCTACACCTTCCAGGAAGCCTCCCCATTTGGAATAGGTTTTCCCCTGTTTATCAGGCTCTGCATCAAAGATCGCCTCATGATTCCAACGGTCTGCCGGGATTTCGGTGATGCTGTCGACACCGTTCCGGATATTGTGCCAAAACGCCTCCACGTCTCTTGCTCCCGGATAGCGTCCGGCCACCCCGATAATCGCGATATCCTCCGGCCGCCATTCGGTTGTAGCTCCTGCCGTTTCAACATCGTTAGTGCCTGCTGACGGTTCTGCTTTCTCTACATCATGGCTGTCATGACGCGAAAGTCCGGCGCGTTCAGGGATAGACGCTGCCGATCCGAACGAAGAACCGTCCTCCAAGCCCAAGACAGCAGGCAGACGGCCTAAGTGAGCACGCATCAAATAGCCGGCCAGCTCCCTGATCGTCATATATTCAAAGAACAGCGATTTGGACAACGTTCCGAATGATTGTTCCAGACTCGCTGTCAGTTGCATGATAGTCACTGAATCGACACCATATTTCTCGAACGGCGTATCCTCATGCATCCGCTGGACGGGCAGCTTAATTACCGCCGATACAAGCGATTTTAAGTACGCTATGGTCTTCTTCTCCAGCTCATCCTGCGGAAAGGCTGGAATGCCGTCAGCCTTTACAGGCTGCTGCACGACAGCTGCCGTCCGAGCTTGAGCCTGCGGCGGAGACTGGTTCCCGGCCGTCAAGGCAGCCCGCATCCGGGAAGGATCTCCCGCTATCGTCAGGACATGATCCGCTGCAGATGCTGTGGCGGCATATAAAGCGTGCAACCCGCCGGCGGTTTCGAGCACAGACATCCCGGTCAGCCTGTTCATCATGGAGAGCGTTTCCTCATCGATCTGCATGCCGCCCTTCTCCCAGAGCGGCCAGGCGATCGAGCAGGCTTTGCCCTTGCGAAGTCCTGAAGCCGTAAGATCGTTCCGATGCGCTGCGAACGCGTCCATAAACCCATTGGCGGCTGCATAGTCGGCTTGACCGAAATTGCCCAGCGTTCCGGCAAGAGAAGAATAAAGCAGCATAAAGTCGAGCTCCATATGCCTCGTTGAACGGTCCAGATGAATAAGACCGGCCACTTTAGCGGCGAATACCCGATCGATGTCCATTTCCGTTTTTTTCAAGATGAGGCTGTCCGCTCGAGTGCCTGCGCAATGAATGATGCCGGACAAACCGCCATAACGGGCTTCTATCCGTTCGATTAGTTCTTGGATGGCGGAAGCGTCGCTAATGTCCAAGCTGTAGTACTCTGCATGGGCTCCCACCGCTTTTAACTCGTCAAGATGCTTCTGTATCCGTTCATCATGAGCGGAGCGCCCCGTTAGGATCAGGTTCGCACCCCTAGTTCGTGCAGCGGCATCTCGCGCAGCGATCATCCCAAGCTTGCCGCAGCCGCCTGTGATCAGATACGTTCCGTTATCTTTCCAAGGTACTGGAACCCCGTTTTTGAGCCCCATCTCCACAAGCTTTTGAACATAACGATTGCCAGCTTCATAACGAATGACGGCGTCCTCCGGTTCAGACCCATTCTCGTCGATAATCCCGGCAATGGCAGGGCCTTCTGAGTCCGTACCCAGTAAAATCGTCTGCCCGACGACACCTGGATGTTCAAGAGCAGCGGTCTTCAGCATTCCGCTTAATCCAACCATGACACGCTGATTGTCGTTATACGGGAGCACCAATTGAATCAGCGTCCTGCCTTCCGTACCATGAAGTGCGGATTGAAGTTGTTTCAACATCCGTTTGGCATAAAACGTATAACGTGACGCCAACGTCATACTTTCCAGGCCGTCGCCCAATAGATGAACCTCTGCCCCGCCTCCTTGTTGCATGAGTTGATCTGCAAGCGAGTTGTCCGATCCGCCCAACAAGACGATACGTCTGGTATAAGTCACCGTGTTCTTCCCCGTATGGCAAGGCTTCAATTCCCATATCGGCTGGAACAAAAGCGTTTCCTTAAGGGGCTCAACAGGTTGATCACGAACCTCTTCACGGTCAATTCGTCTGGACGTCAATCCTCTCATCCGTACACAAACGATTCCGCTGCTGTCGATAAGCTCGATATCCAGCTTGCGGACCGGGCTCTCCGGTAGAAGACCGCTGCTGAACCGGATCCATGCCCACATCTCTCCTGAACATGGGCCAAGGATGTCCAATTCCTCCAGCGCAAAAGGAACGATTGGGCTCACGGACTGCGGCTGCCCCTCCATTGTTTCCAGAACCTGACGGGGAAACAAGCCGATCGTTGCCTGGAAGACGGAATCAATCAAACTCGGATGAAGCACATAATCATGCGACGTGCTGGCTGCTTCCGCCGGAACAAACACGTTCGCCAATGCCTGAGCGTTGCCGGTATAGATACTTCTGATCCCTCTGTTGCCGGGTCCATACAAAAGTCCGGCTGATTCGAAAGCCCGATAGCATTGCTCGCCTGACAGCTTCGGCCCGCTGCATTGTGCTCTTATCACATCGATATCCATAATCGGGCTCTCTTCGGGCTCCTGAAGCGATACCGTTGCCGTACAATACAAGGTCTCAATCTCGTCTTCGCCCTGATCGGAAAAGACCTCGCATGCCAATTCTTCGTCTTCCTTACGGAGCCGAATATGCACCTCGGAGGATGCGTTGTTCATGACAAGCGGCTTTCTCCATACGATCTGATGAAGACGAGTGCCTTTCGAACTTAACAGCTTGCCGGCTGCAGCCTCAGCGGCTGCGCGAATCATTTCGAGGTAAGCGGCGCCCGGCATGACCTTATTCCCATCAACAACATGATCGCTCAGGAAATGCTCCTTACCGGTAAACAGCGAACTGAAACGCAACTGCGACACATCCGATGTATTCCGGTGCAGTAGCGGATGAAGAGGCTTACCGCCATGTCCTTCCCGAGCAGATATGCTGTCGGTCTCCGGTATCCAGTACCTCTCCTCCGCAAACGGATACGTTGGCAGGCTCATCCGGTGGGGAACCGTATCTTCGTAAAGCAGACGCCAATCGATGTTCAGCCCTTTCACCCACAGACCGAGGATCTTCCCGAACTTCCCTTTTCTCATCCATGCCTTGAACGTCTCCGATAAATCCTCGTCTGTCCGCCACATTTGCATCAGTTCATTGGTCTGGATGTGACCGCGGAAAACGTTGTTACTTTCTTCGCGATCCGCTAAATAAGCAAGCAGCTTATTCTCCAGCTCTTCGATCGAACCGACGAGCATCGCCAGCCGTTCCTCCATCGCTTCCCGGCCCACTTGGAGCGTGTAGGCCAGATTCTCCAGGTTTATGTGATCACAGCCTTGATCGCGTATGAAGGACAAGAGACGCTGCGCAACATCGTGTAGACGATCTTCGTCGCGCGCTGAAAGTACAATGATAGCCGGATCGTGCCTATGGTAAGTCTGCTTTTCACCTGTCACATGTTCTTCTGAAATATATTCTTCGATGACCAGATGCCCGTTGGAACCTCCCGCGCCAAAGGAAGAAAGTCCGGCGATTCTCGGAAGTTTCCTTGTGGTCCCGTCTATGGTCAGAACAGGTCGGTTCCAGTCCTCCAGCGTACGCTGTACCACAAAAGGTGATTGCTCAAAATCGATGTTCGGATTGAGCTCCTCCGCATGCAGAGACGGCGCCAGTTGACCATATTTCATCTGAAGCAATACCTTCGTCAAACCGGCAATGCCTGCTGCACTTTCGCAATGGCCGATATTCGATTTGGCCGAGCCGATCGCACAAAAGCGAACATCGGCCGTATAGGCGCGGAAGGATTGGCTCAAGCCCGCGATTTCAATCGGATCGCCAAGCGAGGTGCCCGTGCCGTGCGCTTCGATATAGCTAATGGTTCGCGGATCAATACCAGCATCCTTGATTGCCTCGCCAATGACGTCGGCCTGCGCAACCGGACTGGGTACCGAATAGCCGTTTGTTTTGCCGCCGTGGTTGATGGCCGTTCCCTTGATAATGCCATAAATGTGATCGCCGTCCGCAATTGCATCTTCGAGCGGTTTCAGCAAAGCTGCACCTACCCCTTCGCCGGGTACGTAACCGTCACCATCTTTCCCGAAGCTTTCGCAGCGGCCTTTGCTGGAAGCGAATTTGCCTTGGGAAAGGAAAATGTATTTATTCGGGTGGACGGATACGTTGACGCCTCCTGCCACGGCAACACGGCTTTCCCCTTGCCGCAAGCTTTGGCAAGCCAGATGAATGGCTGTCAGCGACGAGGAACACATCGTGTCCACCGCCATGCTTGGTCCCTTGAAATCGCAGAAGTAAGAGACCCGGTTTGCGACAGACGAGGGATTACCTGATAGTGCGATTGGCTTCCCTCGGGCAGTCAACTCCGCGCCATATAGCTGATATTCCTCGTTCATGACGCCAACGAATACGCCAACCCGCTTCGTCTTCCCTTGCCCCTCGGCAACGAGCGTTTCCCGTGTATATCCCGCGTCTTCGATCGCTTCATAGACGCATTGCAGAAACAATCTTTCCTGCGGGTCCATGATCTCGGCTTCACGCGGCGATATATGAAAGAACAACGGATCGAAGCGGTCGACGCTCTCCACAAATCCGCCCCACTTCGTATACACTTTGCCCGGCTTATTCTTATCCGGGTCATAGTAGACACTGTGATCCCAGCGGTCGGGCGGAATTTCGCTGATGCAGTCCTGACCGTCACGAAGCTTCTCCCAAAATTGTTCAATATTTTTAGCCCCCGGATAACGGCCGGCTATGCCGATGATCGCAATATCGTGTACACGACTTCCGTCCCGTGCTTCTGTCAGCCGCTTGGGCTTGGACATCGGGCGTGCAGCTTTGCGGCCTGCTTCCTTTGGCTTCGGTAATACGGTGATAGGACTCATGGAATCTTCCGCCGACATTTTAGCGCCAACTAACTCGGCCAAACGGAACCGATGATGTTCGATGAAAAAAGCCGCCAGCCGACCGATGTTCGGGTATTCGAAAAACAATGTTTTCGACAGGGAGCCGAAGGCCGCTTCCAGCCGGCTGGTGATTTGCATCACCATGACGGAATCGAGGCCGTACGTTTCCATCGGAGCCTCCGGGTCCATCCGGCTGGCGGGCGTGCCGGCTACAGAGGATATCAAATTCGTCAAGTACGCGACCGCTTTCTCCTGAAGCGCATCGCTTTGATCCCAAGCAGACGGCTCTTTCTTGCCGCTTTCGAAAGCCTGCGCCTTCCCTTCATTCTGTGCCATCCGCATAAAGGCGCGTAACGTTTCTTTCTCACCGTCGATAACGGTGATTTGCGATTTTCCGGCAGCCAAAGCCATGTAAAACGCTTGAATGCCCGTGCTGCTTGCCATTGCCCGCATGCCGCTCTTCTGCTTCAACAGCTTCGCCGTCTCGGCATGAACCTGCATGCCGCCTTCTTGCCACAGCGGCCAACAAATCGACACTGTACGGCCATGCCGTTGTCCGGCTCCCGCTAACTCGTTACGGTAGGCAGCAAAACGATTCAGAAAAGCGTTCGCGGCCGCATAATCAGCCTGAGCGGGATTACCTATTACACCTGCTAAAGCCGAGAAAAGCAGGAAGAAATCTAACGGAATATGGCGAGTCGCTTCATCCAGATGGACCGTTCCGGATACTTTTGGCCGAAGGACTTGCTGAAGTTCATCCGCGGACTTCTTTTTCAAATACGCATCTTGAATAACACCGGCGCCGTGCACGATCCCGTTCAATGTACCGTATTTGCGGCAAATCTCTTGGACCAGCGTTTCTATCGCCTCCAGGCTACCGACATCCGTTTGCCTGTATTCCACCGTCAGCCCTCGATTGGTTAATTGCTCTATCCGTTCACGCTTGTTTTGGTCCAGCGCTGATCGTCCCGCAAGGATCAAGACAGCGCCGCGGGTCCTTCGCGCAATTTCTTCCGCAAACAGCACGCCAAGCCCGCCTGTTCCCCCGGTTATGAGGTAAACGCCGCCATCCTTCCAAGGAACAACTGCAGACGGCTCGGGAACCGTACACATCTCGCGCCAGCGCAGAATGCTATGCTGCTCCCTATTCAATCGGATGTGCTGCAATTCTGGTTGCTTTGCGTACGCCGCCAGTAATTGGGCCAGGTCGTGCTCACTCGACTGAGCTTCAAGCTCGATTAGCTGGCCGGCTATTCTCGGCTCTTCCATGGCCGCTGTTTTGAGCATTCCTGACAACCCCGCAGCCAATTGCTGTTGATCGGCATGGCCAATAAGCAGCTGTATAATAGTGGAGCGCTTATCCTGCAACACTTCCTGTACGATACCCAGCAGCTGTTCTGCATAAGCATGGTAACGCAGGTCGATCTTATCCTGATGTTCGGTCTGCAGGGCGATGCATCGGACGTCACCCTCCTGTCCTTCGATTTCCTTCAGAGCGAAGGTACAGTCTTCAGCAGCGACGACAATTCGGCGCTCATATCGGTGCACAGCTTCATTTGAATCTATAGATTTCTCCGCCGTTTCCCATATCGGCTCGAACAATAACACCCCCTCGTCGGAGTGTGCGCTTGCTTGTACCGGGCGGGCAGCATACCCTTTGATCCGTACGCATAAACGGCCCTGAGCGTCAACCAAATCGATATCAATTTTCTTAATGCCGCCATGCCTACCCGAGTCGTGGCTGAATCGCAAATACGCCCACATCTCGGCATCCATGGCATGTACGATATCGACCGTTTCAATAGCGAAAGGCAAAAGCGGACTTAAACGAAGACTGCCATCCAATGGGCTTACGTTATTTTCTCCGACTACAAGACCGGCCATCGATTGGAGTGCGGCATCCAGCAGACCGGGATGCATCGTAAAAGGCTCCACGCTTCCTCGATCAGCAAGCATCGACAGCTTCGCCAGCGCAGCCTGTTCTCCAATATGAAGCTGCTCGATGCCCTTGTGGGTGATGCCGTATTGAAAGCCGATTTGTGCAAACGCCTCGTAGCATGCTTCCGACGAAACCGTATGGCGGCATGCCGCTTGCGCCTCCCGCACATTCAGCCGCTCCTCCGTCGCAGCGGCCGTCCACCTTCCCGAACCTTGAAAATGAACAACCGCTTCTTCTCTGTCTTTATCCCCCGACAAGCTGTATACCTCGAACGTAATTTCCTCATTCTCTCCGGAAGCGAGCGCGATGTGAAGAACAACCGGTTCATCCCGCGCAATGAGGGGTTGTACCCATCCAACATGCTTCAACTGCAAGATTCGTCCGTCGTCAGCAGCCGATTCAGTAGCAAGCCGTACGGCTGCATGAGCCATTTCCAAGTAAGCGGAGCCGGGAAAAATCTGCTGGCCGTTTAGCACATGGTCCGCGAAGAAGGGCTCATCGCCCGTGAATACGGAGCTGTACCGCTGCTCCGTAAGCGTCGACGTATTGCGGTGCACCAGCGGATGAAGAACTTCCGATTGCTGCCGTCCATCCTCCTTCACCGACTCACTTACTCCACTAAGCGGCACCCAAAATCTCTCCCGTGCAAAGGGATACACCGGCAATGAAATCCGTCTGTATTGACTGGCTGTAAACAGCTTGTCATATGCCAGCTCATAGCCTTGCTGATACAAGCGGGCAATCCTTTCTAACATCTCCGGCTTATCAAACTCCGAATTACGCCATTCCATGATGCACGCCAGACCCTCGTTCTTCTTGATCGCATCCTCCTGCCGTTCCCATTCATGCACGACCGACGCGAAGAGGCCCGGCGCGCTCCCCTCAAGAAGCCAGCGGTTCAGCACAGCGACAAGGGCAGTCACATCCTCAATGATACAGACCAGCCGATGCGGCAAATGCTTACGTCCGATCAGTAACGTATAGCTCATATCCCCGATATCCGCTTCGGGATGCTTGCCGCAGTAGGCGATAAGCTGCTCCACCTGCTGACGTAACTGCGCGTCGGACTGTGCCGACAGCACCAGCAGATGACTGCGCGTTGGCCTTGGCTGACGATCGATCGTCGGCGCTTCCTGAAGGACCATGTGCACATTCGTCCCGCTGAAGCCAAATGAACTGATCGCCGCGAACCGGCTTTCACCCGGCTCAGCAGGCCATTCCTTGAGGCGAGTGTTGACGTAGAAGGGGCTTCCTTCCATTCGGATATTCGCATTACCCTTCTGATAATGAAGGGATGGCGGAAGCTTTTTATATTTCATTGACAACATCAGCTTGATCAACCCCGCGATGCCCGCTGCAGCGATCGTATGGCCGATCGTTGTCTTGATAGAGCCAATCGCACAGTATTCTGTTTTGGCTGTGTAATGTCTAAATGCGCGCGTCAACGCCTCATGCTCGATGGGGTCGCCAAGCTTCGTACCAGTTCCGTGTGCTTCTACCAGTTGAATGCGCCCAGGATCGATGCCGAATTGTTCATACACTTCGCGTTCGAGCTCTTCCTGTGCAGTACCGCTCGGTGCCGTAATCCCGTTAGTCGTGCCGTCCTGGTTCATGCCCGATCCGGCAATGACACCGTAGATATGGTCGCCAGCGGTAATCGCATCGCTTAACCGTTTGAGAACAACCGCACCGACGCCCTCGCCCGGCACAAAACCGTCCGCCCGTTCATCAAACGTATAACAGCGCCCGGAAGCAGACAGCATGCCTGCCCGTTGTGCACTGTCGTGGAAAGCCGGGGTAGACTGAATGAACACACCACCGGCCAAGCTCATATCTGTCTCCCGCGCCCACAGTCCCTGACATGCAAGATGAACAGATACGAGTGAGCTGGAGCAGGCGGTATCGACTGCTATCGCCGGGCCTTTCAGGTTCAAATAATACGAAATTCGAGCAGCTACGATAGAACCGGCATTTCCCCACATCGCCTGCGCCGGGGGATTGTCGCCGATCAGATGCATATAATCGCCGATATTGTACCCGACATAAACGCCGCACCGACGGCCTTCTATTGCCGATCCGGCATAGCCGGCGTCCTCCAGCGCTTTCCAGGACTCCTCCAGAAACAACCGCTGCTGAGGGTCCATGTAAACCGCTTCCGTTCCCGAAATATGAAAAAAGTACGGGTCGAACTGGTCATAATCGTCAAGTAAGCTGCCATAGCGAACGATATTGGAGTCCGACTGTTTCCATCGCGTGATTTCCCCGACCAAATCCGTTCCACTGGCCAAATGCTCCCATAATTCTTCAATGTTACGGGATTTGGCAAACCTTCCGCTCATGCCGATGATGGCAATCGGCTCCTTATGAGCCGGGCCTCGTGCTCGTCCATCCGCTTTCTGGAACGCAGGGGGCGATTTGACTTCGTTCGTTCCACAGTCTGCCTCCCGTAAGCTTTCGTCCGCAGAGTTCGGCCTAGCATTCGCCGGCGGCGCTATGCGGTCCGCAGCTCCGAAGACCCTTGAAACGGCTTCGCCATGCTCAGCCAGCAAATAGCCTGTAAACTGATTAATCGAGCTGTATGTAAACAGATCGGTCGTCGGCAGTTCCAGTCCAAGCTCCTCATTAACCAATTGGATTAAGTGAACGCCCGTAATGGAATCCAGCCCGTAATCGGCAAAAGCGTGATTCGGAGCGATCTGATCACGGTCAACCTTAAGCGCTGTCGAGATGTGCTTTCTAAGCATGAGCTTGACAGCTTGCACATATCTGTCATTGTCTTGAGGAGTCCAATCCGCTTTCGGTTCCACTTTTCCGATATCATCTGCCGTTGTGGAGATAATCATCGCCGCAGCGGTATCCATATTCGAAGTGGTTCGTTTTGCTGACGTTGTGTCAGATTGTCGGACAATACCATCGCTCTGGCAAGCGATAATCTGCTGTCCCAAGCTCCGGGCTTCCTGCGCCGGGAAATAAACCGACTGGAACCCCTCCTGCTCCAAAACTTTCGTCCAGGTCTCCGAAGTTAAGGCGGGCGAACCCGGAATGCGCAGCCAGTCATCCTCATAGAGCCACCAGCCATCCAGAAGACCGAATGTCAGGTGAGCGAAGAGTGTGTTGTGGCTCATCTCATTTAGCAGCAATAAACCATTTTTTTTCAGTGCAGATTTAACGGTGCGTAGCGTAAGCCGAATATTTTTTGTCGCATGCAGCACGTTTGACGCGATGACCATATCGAATGTACCGGGCGAAATCCCCTGTTCCGCCAAGGGCTCTTCAACGTTCACGATCCGGCAGCTTAAATAGGGAACTGCCGGTCCGTATTGTTCCTGTGCATGGATAAGAAATGCTTTCGATAAGTCGCTGTAAACGTACTCCGCGATCTGTTCCCGATAAGGCTCCAACTTGCGGAAGACCATCTCGCTCGTACCGCCCGTTCCCGCTCCCAGCTCAAGAATGCGAATCCGTTGCCCTTGACCCAGACTTTTTACATATGCGGCCGCTGTATTGGCCAACACCTCGTTAAAATAATCCGATACCGGATTATGTTTATAGATGCCTTCGACAAGCTCCATCGAACCGTTTGGAAACAGAACGTCAGTGGCGGCGATCCGGCCGGTCAATATCGCCGGAAGCGCCCGAAGCGCTGTTTCCAACAGGTTGACTTGGGCATGTAAATTAGGATTGCGCAGCCATTCCTTCTTGGCGGCCGCCCACTCTTCCCACACCTCGTTCAGATGAACAGGAGGAGCTGCTTTCGCAAGGCCCTGTCCTTGTGGCAGCCTGATATACCCCTGTTCGCTCAGCTGTGTCAGGCTCTCTTTAAGCCAGCTTCCGTGGCGCGAATGCACCTTGGCCTTCAGAGCGTCCAGGTCAAACGGATGCTGTGTAAACCGTCCGAGTTCCCACAGCTGCCCCCACAGCAATTTATAGGTTAACGTGTTTAATTGATCCAAGACGAACAGGCCCCTTTCTTATGGCGTGATTTCCGATCGTCCGACAAAACGGGACACAGCTTGTGCTATCTGGTTCAACGTCGTCCAATCTGTGAAAGCCTGCATTTCCGCTTCCACCTTGAAGCGTCTGTTAAGCTTGCTTAAAAGCTCGGCCAGCTGGACCGTATCCAATCCGTATTCCGCAAACTCAGCGTTCGGGTCGATTTCCTCGGGATGGACATTCAGCAAACGGGACGCTTCCCCGATCAAATCATGCAAAATCGGTTCGGCTTGACCGGTCGGCCGAACCTGTTGGCCTCGTTCTATGTTCATACCGGTAATGAGATCAGGAAGTGCTGGCAGTTCCACCATTGACCTGTAATCGCCTTTGAAGCCCGGCGTGTCGAATATGACGTCTATTAGCCTCTCCGAAGCAAAGCCTGCTTCCAGGACACTCTTCGAGGCTTTAATAAATGCCATCTGCTCAATCGGACTTGCAAGCAGCGTCTCCAACGCCTCCATCGCATCGGAAGGCGTTATCGAACCGATGCCGTCAAGCTCCATCCTTGCCCGGTATTCGTCTGAAGCGACAATGCCCGCACTTCCCCAGTAGCCCCAATTCATTATCTTCACCGCACACGGCCAGTCACGGGCCAAACGGATCGCGAAGGCATCCTTAAACGTGCAGCCTGCTGCATAATTGCTTTGACCCGCCCTTCTGGCGAAGGACATCATGCCTGAGAAAAACAAAACAAAATCAAGCGGCTCTTTGCGGAATATTTGCGCGAGCCGTACACTAACGTCAATCTTGGCTCCAAGCCCTGCCCGGAAGTCGTCCTCCTGCATATTGGCGAGGCTTTGGTCGCGCAGGACGATTGCAGCATGAACGACACCATGAATGGCGCCGAAACGTGCTTTGATGACCTGATAAGCATGATCCAACGCTTGGGTATCCGCTGCGTCCGCCTCTATATAGAATGGCTTTGGTCCCGTAGTGGACACGGACACCCGTTCGATTGACGCGCTGATCGACTCATCCTGCCTACGGCGTCCAAGCCAGACTATCTGGGCCTGATAGCGGCGGATCATGTACGCCGTCCAGACTTCACCTATACCTCCGGCCCCGCCAATAACGACATAGACGCCGCCTTTCCGGTAACCGTTATGCTGCATGCCGGGGGCGAGCTTCACAGGAGCCAGCCTTTGACACAGCCATTCCTGTCCCCTTAAGCACCACGTGTTTCCTTCCGTATCGGGAGGAAGCGTCAACAGCGTTTCAATTGAAGTCTCCCAGCCGGGCTCCAAATCCAGTAAACGAATCTGCCAATTGGGATATTCTTTTGCAAGCGCACCTATCAGTCCATGCACACTCGCATGAACGGGATTTATCCTGTCTCCCGTGTATGCCCGCTGGGTTTGGAAGGTGAGGACATCGACACTCAACTTTTTCCCGCCATATCCGGCGTGTAGTAGCGCCTTGATCAAGCGGAATAGCAAAAGGACTCCAGCCTTTTGCTTGGCAAGGAGTGAATCGTCATGAAGCAAAAATTCGGAAGGCGGCGCAAGCCAAAATAAATGATCGATGATTCCGAATCGTGCCAGCACCATAGCGATCTGCTCGATATCATCCTCTTCGCCCACGTTGACTGTAATGGCGTTCGGATAATGAACCAAGAGAGCATCCCGGCTTTCAGCCGTTCCTCCGATGATCACAACGCTTCGGCTGTTCGCTCCGGGGTACGCAGGCCCGGACACGACAGGCACAGCCTCCCAAACAGGTGTAAGCAAAACATGTTCAAACGCTTCCGGATGGTTCTGTGGTTCGCGGATAAGGCGCTGCTTCTCAGTTGCCGAGTCTGGACTAGCTTCAGCTTCCTTCCGCTTGCCGCTGCCCGGCAGCCAGTACGTTTTGCGTTCAAAAGGATAACCCGGCAAACTCACTCGCCTAGTTGGCTTGTTCTCATGCATCCGGCTCCAGTCTACCTTCAGACCCTTCACCCATAATGCCCCAAGCCTGTCAACATTCCGGAGCTCGATCCACCGGTTTACAAGGCTTACAAGATCGTCATCCGCTCCGATCGAGGCCAACTGATCCTTATCCGATTTCGCATGGCCGCGGTATATCGATCCGTCATCCGACGTCTTATTCAAAAAATTTCGTAAGCGAAGGGACAACTCTTCCATCGAAGCAGCGGTAAAAGCAAGCCTTTCATCCATCGCCTCGCGGCCGATCTGAAGCGTATAAGCGATTTCCGTCAATTCTGCATCCGCCAATGATCCGCTGTCCAAAGCCGAAAGCAGTCTCTCCGCCTGAATATGCAGCCGCTCCTTGTTGGCGGCCGACAGCAGAATAAGCACCTCTTCACTAGCGGATGTTTCTTTTCGGGCTTCACTCACAGGCGGAATATACTCCTCGAGCACAATATGGGCATTGGCGCCGCCTGCACCAAAGGAAGAAATGCCCGCAATTCTCGGATACTCTTCCTCTTTGCCGTTCAGGCGAACGACGGGTCTATCCCAATCCGCCAGCTCCTGCTGGACCATAAAAGGTGTGTTTTTCATCGGAATATTCGGGTTTAGCGTACGCGCATGCAAGCTCGGTACGAGCTTCCGATGCTTCATTTGCAGCACGATTTTCGTTACGCCGGCCACACCAGCCGCCGCCTCTAGATGACCGATATTCGATTTGACCGAACCGATCGCGCAATATTGATTATCCTGCGTATCTTGGCGGAACGCTTGCGTCAGCCCGGTAATTTCGATCGGATCGCCCAGTTTGGTTCCCGTACCGTGCGCTTCGATATAGCTTACGGTTCTGCTGTGAATGCCGGCTTTGTCGAGCGCTTGCCGGATCAGCTGTCCCTGGGCATTCGGATTGGGAACGGTGTAGCCATTTGTCTTGCCGCCATGATTCACGCTGGTGGCTCTGATCACGGCATGAATCCGGTCACCGTCGGCAATGGCTTGCGACAACCGTTTCAGCAGCAAAACACCTACCCCTTCTCCTGGAACGAAGCCGCTACCGTCGCTGCCGAAGCTTCTGCATTTGCCGTCAGTGGACAGCATCCCATGAGCGCTAAGCTCGATATAATTAGACGGATGAAGATATAAGTTGACGCCTCCGGCGATAGCCAATTCGCATTCCCCGCGCAAAATATGCTCGCAAGCTTCATGAATAGCGGTTAACGAAGAGGAACACATCGTATCGATCGGCATGCTCGGACCATTGAAGTTAAACAAATACGAAACTCGATTGGCAACGGAGCTAAAAGACGTAAAGGGAAGCATGCGCTCTCCCTGTTTTTTGAACTCAGGCCCGTATAGATTAAACCCTGTTTTCGTTATTCCGGCGAAAACGCCGACTCTGCCGCCGTACTGCGAAGCCAGATGCTCTCTCGTGCAGCCCGCATCCTCAAGCGCATGCCAGCAGCTTTCGAGAAAGAGCCGTTCCTGAGGGTCCATGCAGGACGCCTCCAGCGGCGATATTTTAAAGAAGAGCGGATCAAAGCTTGTCGCATGCTCTAGAAATCCGCCCCACTTGCTATAGCTTTTCCCCTCGGCGACCGCAATCTCCGGATTGGGCTCATAGAAGCCTTCGACCGGCCAACGCCCCCCGGGAATTTCGGTTATGCAGTCCATGCCTGCGGCAAGATTCCGCCAGAACGCGTCCAAATCTTCGGCCTGCGGATATCTGCCGCTCATCCCGATAATCGCGATCGGTTCCTTCTCTGCCGGCTGACCGCTCCTGCCTGCAAAGCCGGCCGATCTGCTGACCGTTTGATCACTACTTTCACCGCTCGGGAACAAACGGGGCGTCACACCGGAGGACGAAGCTGTCGCCGCGTTAATTTTCTCCTGTGTATCTTTCTCGGCCAGTCCAATCCAATTGAGACATTGATGCGGATACGTTGCGCTCAAATAATCGGCTACGCCTCTTAGTGTTCTGAATTCGTAAAACAACGTTTTGGAAAGCTCACCGAAGTCATTCGCGAGATTGCGGTTCAACTCGGTAATCATAATCGAATCGATGCCATACGTCTCCAACGGTTCATCCGGATCAATGCTGTCCGGATTGAGCCTCGTATAGCCCGTGAACAATTGAATCAACCGTTTCAGCGTCCGCTTGTCCAAGTTTGGATCCAGCCTGACGCCTTCGACAAGATCGGCCGAAGAGCGGCTTCGGTCATTTTCTACAAAACGGGTTAGCTTAGCACCATCACCGTAGAGTACCATGGCCCGGCTCCCACCGCTTGCAAGCGCAGCGTAGAATGCACGGATGCCGATCGTTCCCGCCATCGCCGCCATCCCGGTCTCACGTTCCAATGCTTCCTCGGCTCCGGGTTCGAGCTGCATCCCGTTCGATCTCCAGAGCGGCCAGTTAATTGCGATCATTCCTGACCTGTTGCGGTCCGACTGTTGTCTCCATACGGTATAAGCATCCATAAAACCATTCGCCGCCGCATAGTCTGCTTGGCCGGCATTGCCATATACACCCGCTACGGATGAGAAGACGGCAAACACGTCCAGCTTGATATCCTTGCTAGACCGGTCCAAATGGACGAGTCCCTTCACCTTCGGACCGAGCACCTCGATAACCTGATCACGCGTTTTGCGGTACAAATATTCATCGCGGATGATGCCTGCCGCATGTAGAATCCCATTCAAGTCGCCATATTGATGCCGAATTGCATCGATCAATGCAGCAACTTGATGTTCTTCGCTTAGATCAACCTGCCTATATTCGACCTTGGCGCCAAGAGCCGCCATCCGTTCGATTCGGCCGGATGCTTCGTCATTCAGCGTTTCCGATCTTCCGATTAGTATAAGAACAGGCCGGCTCACTTGCCTTGCGATTTCCTCAGCAAATAACAGGCCGAGTGCGCCCGCTCCGCCTGTTATTAAATAGATGCCGCGGTCTTTCCACGGCATTCGCACCTGCTCCTGCAGGACTGTCTCCTTCTTCCACGCGGCACGATAGCTGCGACCGTGCCGGGATCGGACAGCACTTGTGCTGCCGCCCCCCCAAGCACCTGCTTCGAGCGCACCGGCAATATCTCCCTTACCATTTTCCGACCATTCGAGACATTCTACCGTGAGCTTCGGATTTTCTGCACGTGCGGTTAACAGTAAGCTGTATAATCCGACAAGCCATGGCGACTCCTCTTTATTTGCGATGAAGAGCTGCACAAGCGTTTCCTGGCCGGTTTGATTATGCAGAAGGCGCTGGAGGTGGTCGACGATTTGGAGTGTGTATGCCTCATACCGCTGCTCGATCGGCTGTTCTGAGAATTCAAGAACAAGCCATTCGGCATTGCCTGTCATGCATTTTAATTTATCAGCGCGGACCTCGATCGACTCGCCAAATATGATCAATCGGTCCTGATTGAGCCCAGGAGGGGCCGATGGAGACTTTGCAGTTTCCTCTTCGAACGGCCGAAAAAGCAGTACACCGTATTCATCATTTGCTGCGGATGGGGCGCTCTGCTTATACTTGTTCAACATTCGAAGGGCCTCCGGCTTGGACAGACGGCCCTCTTGGACTCCTCTCAACACATCTTGCAAAAAATCTCTCATATTGACCTCCCGGTTAGAAGCCTGCTAGGACAAAGATGATAGGATTCGTTCCGCTTTCTGGACGGCGGTCTCCAACGTTATGGTTTCGTCGAGAAACTGATCTAGAAGATCACTGAGGCCGTTTTCATCCGTCTTCGCCTCTACCCGTTGCTCCGCTTTCTTTACCCAATGGCTTTCTTTGGCAAAGGGGTATGTCGGCAATGGAATCCGCTGCTGCTCCCCTTCCAGGAACAGCTTGCGTAAGTCCAGCGGATAACCGTGAACAAACAGCTCGGCACAAGCCAGCAGATGCTCTCGTGCCAGGCCGTCGGCATTGTCTCGGTATGCCTGGATGCTTTGATTTACTTCCTCGATTCGCCGTTCATCATCCCGCATCCCGGCAGGCTGCAGCTCTGCTTGAACAACGTCCTGCGCATGGCCGTTATCCAACCATTCGCCAAGCCGTTCGAGTAGCTCATGCCGGGAACCGGCGACGCATGCAAACCGGTGCTTCAAGTGCTTACGTCCTGCCAGCAGCGTAAAGCTGACCGAGGCGCAGTCCAACTGCGGGGAGTGTCGGCAGTGCGCAGCCAGCCTTTCAACCTGTTGGCGCAACTGTACGGCAGTCCGTCCCGACAGCACGAACAAGTATGCGGATCTCGCCTTCCGTCTGCGAACCGGCTGAGGAGCTTCCTCAAGAACAAGATGCGCATTCGTTCCACTGAATCCGAATGAGCTAATGGCCGCCATTCGTTTCGTTCCCTCGCCAAGTGTCCAATCCCTAAGCTCCGTATTGACGTAAAAGGGACTATTTTCGAAAGCAATGCTTGTATTGCCCTTTTCAAAATGGAGTGAAGGTGGCAGCTTTTTGTGACGCAATGACAGAATAACTTTCAAAAAGCCCGCAATGCCTGCGGCAGCAGCCGGATGTCCGAGATTCGATTTAATCGAACCGACCGCGCAATAGCGGTTATCGTCCGTGTAATGGCGGAACGCCCGGGTCAGTGCCTGAAACTCGATCGGATCTCCCAGCTTCGTTCCCGTTCCATGCGCCTCCACCAGCTGAATATGGCGCGGATTGATGCCGAAGCTATCATACACATGCCGCAGCAGACGTTCCTGTGAATTCGCACTTGGTGCCGTAATGCCGTTTGTCGTGCCGTCTTGATTGATGCCGCTGCCGCGGATCACGCCATAAATATGATCGCCGTCGGCAAGCGCATCCTTCAAACGTTTGAGAACAACCACACCGGCGCCTTCTCCAGGCACGAAGCCATCGGCTCTTTCGTCAAAAGCATGGCATCGGCCGCTGGGAGAAAGCATACCAGCACGATTGGAGACGGTATAAAATTCAGGCGTTGATTGGATGAATACGCCGCCCGCAAGCGCCATGTCCGTTTCCCTTGTCCACAGGCTTTGACACGCAAGATGAATCGCAACCAGCGAACTGGAGCAGGCTGTATCCACCGTTACCGCAGGCCCCTGCAGGTTCAGGTAATAAGCGATCCGTGCAGGTATGACGGATCCTGCATTGCCCCAGAACGCCTGAGCCGGCGCTTCGTCTCCAAACAATCTCGCGTAATCGCTGCCGCAGCTTCCGACATAGACGCCGCATCGCCGCGTATGCTCTCCCGATCCCGCGTATCCAGCATCCTCCAGCGCTTTCCACGATTCCTCGAGAAAGATACGCTGCTGAGGGTCCATGTAATCGGCTTCCACGCCGGTAATGTTAAAGAAAAGCGGATCGAAGCAATCAATTGAGCTTAGAAAGCTTCCATGTCGGCAGCTTTTGACCCCTTCCGGATCCCGACGGCTCCCACGAAGTTCCCAGCGCGTCACTTCTTCTACCAGATCGGTTCCTGCCTCAAGATGTGACCATAGCTCCTCCACTGAATCCGAACGAGCAAAACGGCCGCTTATCCCGACAATGGCCACAGGTTCTAAAGACGTCGGAACCTGCGACATGCTTGCATTCTCCATAGCAGAAGAACTTGCTTCAGGTTCGGACATGTAATCGCCACCGGGTATACGAACTACAATCTTGCCGATATTTTTCCGGTTCTCCAACTGACGATAGGCTTCCTTAAAATCAGAGAGCGCGTAAACGCGGCCGATTGTTGGCCGAATGACCCCTTGTGCAATCAGAGCTGTCAACTCGTCCCAATAAGCCTGGATCGTAGCCGGTTGTTCGGCTGACAACGCTCTTAAGTCAACGGAATAGAACGCCCTGTTCTCGTTCAACAGAGACAAGTCGATGCTCCGTGCGGACTTCAGCGCGGTTAAGGCGAGCTCAATATACCGGCCTCCCGGAGCCAAACACCGGAATCCTTTCGACATCGCGTCCCCGGACAGTGTGTTCACAACGATCTGTAACCCTTGTCCGTCCGTAAGCCTCTTGATCTCCTGCTCGAAATCGTCTTCCCTGTAATTGATGAGCTTCGAAACACCGATACCTGCAAGATAGTCCAATTTTTCCTTGGAGCCTGCGGTAGCGTATATTTCCGCGCCGTAATGGCGGGCTAGCTGTACGGCCATCAAGCCGATTCCTCCCGCCGCCGTTTGAACAAGCACCTTGTCGCCCGGTTTGACTGCCGCTTTGCGAAAGGCGTCCATCATCGTAAGGCCGACTGCTGGCAGCGAACAAGCTTCTTCGAAAGACAGAAAGTCAGGCTTTGGAAGAAGCGACTGCTCCGAGCATACGATGTAGGTCGATTGCGCGCCTATATTTTCCCCTCCGGTCACAACCACTTGATCACCACGCCGGACGGAGGTCACTGCTTTACCGGTATCGATGACAACACCACTTGCCTCAAAGCCGGGCGTAAAAGGAAAAGGCGGCATCACTGGATACAGACCTTTGGCGCAAAGCAAATCGCCAAAGTTCAATGAAAAGGCACGCACCTCAACCAGCACATCATGCTCCGTCAGCGGCGGCACTGCCGATTGTTTCAATTGAAGCTCGTCGATACTGCCGGGGCGTTCAACGACTATATGATGGCGTACCCGCGGCGTCTGACTCTTTTCCGCCAGCTCGAAGGTAGCTGTATCTTCTGCGGCTCGATACCCGTCCTCCGATGCCCCCGGCGCCGAGGCCCGTTCTTCAGCCATGACCTGCGGCGGGGATTGGGCTGCGTTTTGATCCGACTGCCGGTACTTGCTCAGCAGTTCCTGCCGATGCTCGCGAAGCAGCCAATCGGATAGCCGCTCGACGCTGTTATAGTCAAATATGATCGTCGTCTGGAGCTGCGTCTCGCAGCGCTCATTAATGATATTAATGAGGTTGACCGCAATGATGGAATCGACGCCGTAATCCGAGAAGCTCCGATCGTCCTGGATTCGGCCTGCATCGATTTGCAATGCATCCGCCACCGCTGTTCGAATAACGGTTTGGATAAACGAACCAAGCGCCCGGTCCGAAACGTCACCGGCACCGCTTGTGCCGCTTGTGGACGGGCTGATCGGGAGCGGCTCCTGCCCCTGGAAATCCGACGGGACGCTCGCGCAACGGTTTAGGTACTGCCGGTACACGCCGTCGCTCTCCGCAGCAATAACAGCGGCACCGAGAAAATGACCTTTCCGTGCCGGATAAAAGATGCTCCGGAAACCTTGCTCCGCCAAAAGCCGCTGCCACATTTCCGTAGTTAGAACCGGACTGCCGGGAATGCGTACTTCGGCATCCTCATGCAGCCACCAGCCTTCCAATAACCCGAAAGTCACGTGCATGAACAGGCGGTTTGCATGGATCTCGTTGATCAGCAATAACCCGCCCGGGCGCAGGGCTGCCTTTGCATGACGCAACGTACGGCTTATCCGTGCAGTGGCATGGAGCACATTCGTTGCTATGACAAGATCGAAGCTTCCTTCTTCAATCCCTTGCTCGGCAAGTGGACGTTCAATATCAACCATTTTGCAGGACAAGTAAGGAGCCTGCGTCCCATACGCCTGCTTTCCGTGAATCAGAAACGCCTTTGATAAATCCGTGTAAAGATAGTCGGCCATGTTGGATTGATACGGTTCCAGCCGCTTGAGTACAACCGCACTCGTCCCTCCTGTACCCGCTCCGATCTCCAGGATCCGAATCTTGGCCGATTTGTCCAGCGCCAAGCGTTCCTGTACATAAGCCGCCGCTGTATCCGCAAGCGCTTCATTGAAAAAATCAGCCATCAGATTGTTTTTGTAAACAGACTCCACCAATCCAAAGGAACCGTTCGGGAAAATAACATCCGTTGCCGGTAATTCCCCGACCAAAATGCGCTGGAGGGCGTGCAGCGTTTTTTCTGCCAACTCGGCTTGTGTATTCATATTGCCGTTGCTCTTCCATTCGCTTCTCATCCGGTACCATTGCCGCCACTCTCCATCCAAATCCAGAGGGCGTGTATCCAATATGCGCACCGTGCCGTCCTCGCGCCGAACATAACCGGCCCGTTCGAAGGCGGCTATGGTTTCTTGATGCCACCTGTAGTAGGCCGGCAGCATCCCGGACGCACCGTCTTCCACACTGCTAAGCCAGCCGCCTTCTCTGTAGATCGCCCACATCAATCTGCAAATGGCAGCGTCCAGCAACGCCATGGGGTGCCCCATATCGGATTGTATACGGCCAAGCCGCGAATCATCTGCTTCCTGTATGCGGTTTCGAATCCCTGGAAGCAGTGAGCTGCGATCAGCCTGCATGACTAGACGTTCATCATGCAGCATTCCTGCAAGCGGCACCGGCTTTGTCATCTTCAGCATCACCAGTTGGTCCAATGGTCCTACAAGCAGCAATTCCAACGCGGCCATTGCTTCGTCCGGTTCAATGGAAGCTACGCCAAGCGAGGCCATTTTCTTCCGGTACTCCTCCGAGGCAACGACGCCTACGCTTCCCCAATAACCCCAATTCATCACCTTGACCGGGAAGGGCAGCTCCTTGCCTAGCCTGTGCGCATAAGCATCCTTGAAGGTGCAACCGGAAGCATAATTACTTTGACCGGCCGGTTTGGTATACGAATTAATAGAAGAAAAGAACAGCATAAAATCAAGCTGCTCAGCCGCGAATACTTGCGCCATCCGCGCACTGATATCCACTTTCGCCGATAGCGCCGCACGGAAGCGTGCTTCATCCATATTTGCCAAGCTTTGATCCAGCAGGACGATCGCGGAATGGATGACGCCATGGATTGTGCCATAGCGTGACTTCACTTCGTCGATAGACCGCTGTAAAGACTGTTTGTCTTTGGCATTGGCCGAAATATACCACGGCTCTATCCCATAAGCCGCACCCAGTCGGTCAATCTTAAGCTGAATGGTTTCATCCAGCGATTTCCGGCCAATCCAAACAATTCGTCCTCTATATTGGCGGATCATATATTCGGTCCACGCCTCGCCGATCCCGCCTGCACCGCCGATGACGACATAAACGCCGTCTTGACGATAAAGGCTTTGTTTCGGTACGGCTGCGGCCACCGGAAGTATTTGTTGACGATACCACCGGTTATCCCGACAAGCCCATACGTGGCCTTCCGAGTCGGCAGGAAGACGGAACAATTGATCAAACGAAAGGCTGCCTCCTGCTTCCAAATCGGCAACCCGTATCGCCCATAGCGGATATTCCTTGGCGATCGCGCCGGCCAATCCGTGTACGCTGGCAGCGGAAGAACGCACGGCGTCATCGCGTTGGACCGAAACGGCTTGCTGGGTGATGAAGCTCAAGGCGATACGCTTGCTCCCATAACCCAGCGCCAATAAGGCCTTTACGAGCCGGAACAGATGAAGGACGCCCTTTTCCTGTTCTTCGATGGGAGCATCCGAAGCGGCAGCTCCGACCGGTTCCCGTGCCGCAATCCACAACAGGTGCTCGAATTCGCCGCACACCCTTAACTTGTGGGCCATCTCCTCGATCGTATCCGAAGCATTCAGAATGATTCTCGGTGCTGCCGGCCACTCATGCTGATTTTCACGAATGGCCACGCTTTCGTCTTCCGCAATGATTACGGTTCGGTTCGGCGGCTGGACACCGCTTGTTTCTACTTCCGCCTCGCTCCAGACGTAAGTCAGCAAATCCGTCAAGGTCTGGTCAGATTTCTCGGAGGCATGATCCGTGTTCGACGACTTCGCATTATCCGTCGCGCTCCGATCCGTCAAACGGGACGAAAATCCCTTTATTGCCACGCATACGTTCCCTTGTTCATCACAAAGATCGATATCAAGCTTATGAATGTGGCCGTCTGCAGCCTCGCCGCGTGTTGGCCGCAGCCAAGCCCACATAACCGTTGCGCAGCGGTCAAACAGCTCAAGCTCATCGATTGCAAACGGAAGCTTCATCTTGTTCTCTTCCGTCCCGTCCATAAAGAAAACCGCCGCTTGCAGGGCGGAATCCATCATGCTTGGGTGCATCGTGTAGTGATCCTTCGTGCTCTGGACGCTCGTGGGCAGCAAGAGCTTGGCGAGGACGCCCTCAGGCCCTGTGTAAACCTCGTCCAATCCTCTTTGCCCGGAACCGTATTGAACACCCATTCGTTCAAATGCCTCGTAGCAGCTCTGAACGGACCGCTTCTGCGTCAGCGTAGTTTTCAACGCTTCAAGCAACATCACAGGTCGTTCCCGCATCTCGAAAAATGCTCCTACCCCTTGACTATGGAGAACGCTCTCTTTCTCGATTTGACTCGTAACCCGGTAGCTGATGTCTCCGTTTTGTTCCTGCTTCACCCCGATCCGAACGTCCAGAGGCTTGGCAGCCACAGTCATGGGCTGTGCCCAAACGACTCGTTTCAGACGGAGCCCGAGTCTGCTCTCCCGCTCGCCGCCCGCCATCATCCGAATCGCGGCTTGTGCCATCTCCAAATAAGCGACACCGGGCAGAACCGGTTCGCCGTTCACGACGTGATCTCTGATGAAGAATTCCTCGCCTGTAAATGTCGAGCTGTATTTCATGCCCTGGAGATCCGATGTATTTCTTTGTACCAATGGGTGGAGTACGGCTTGCATTGTCGTATCACTTTCTGTCTGCGCATCCGCATGCGGTTTGACTTCCGGCACCCAATACCGTTCATCGGCAAAAGGATAGGTAGGCAGCGGAATTTTGAAATTGCTTCCCTTCGCGAACAGCTCGTGATAATCAAGCTCATAACCTTGTACGTAAAGCTCGGCTATCGATGACAAGCGCTCCATATAGTCAGCGGTGTCGTTCGCATGCTGCAGCTCGCGAATACACTGGTTTCCATACCGTTTCAAAGCAAGCTGCTGCCGCACGCCATTGGCGTTAAGCTCGGACTGGAATATCCGCGGCGTGGCCTCACTGCCGATCCACGAAGACAGCAAGGACGCTAATTCACGGGTATCACGGACGACTAGCGCCAGCCTGTGATGGAAGTGTTTCCGCCCTGTAAGCAGCGTAAAGCTTATACTGCCGCAATCGGCGTCAGCGTTTGCTAAACCGTAATCCAGGAGCTGTTCCGCTTGCCGGCGCAGTTGCTCCTGCGTACAAGCCGACAAGACGATCAGGAAGCCCTGCCGTTTGATGATGGACTTACGATCGATTGCAGGGGCTTCTTCGACAACAAGATGCGCGTTCGTCCCGCTGAACCCAAACGAGCTGACTGCTGCGCGGCGCCTGCTTCCTGCTTCGGCCTCCCAGCTCCTCAGCTCGGTATTGACATAAAACGGACTTTCTTTAAAATCAATGCCGGGGTTGCCGGTAATAAAATGCAAGGACGGCGGCAGTTGCTTATATTTGAGCGCCAGCAGTACCTTGAGCAAACCGGCGATACCCGCAGCGGCTGCAGCATGGCCCATATTGGTCTTGACGGAGCCGATGGCGCAGTACTCCCGCCGCTCCGTATAATGGCGAAACGCATTCGTCAGAGCTTGATATTCGATCGGATCGCCCAATCGCGTGCCGGTCCCGTGTGCTTCGACTAGCTGTATACTTTCTGGATCAATGCCGAATGAATCGTAAACATCCCGTTCGAGACGCTCCTGGGATAACGCGCTTGGAGCCGTTAAACCGTTCGTTGTACCGTCCTGGTTTATACCTGAGCCTATGATGACGCCATAGATGTAATCACCGTCGGCCTGGGCGTCACGGAGCCGCTTCAGAACAACAGTCCCCACACCTTCACCGGGTACAAAGCCATCTGCCCGTTCATCAAAAGTGTGGCACCGTCCCGACGCGGACAGCATGCCCGCTTGATTGGCGCTTTCATAAAAGCTTGGTGTCGACTGAATGAAAACACCGCCGGCCAGCGCCAATTCTGTTTCCCCGGCCCTTAAGCTCTGGCAGGCCATGTGGATAGCGACAAGCGAGCTGGAGCACGCGGTGTCGATGGTTACCGCCGGTCCGTGCAGGTTAAGATAATAGGCGATTCGTGCGGGAATGACCGAACCGGCATTGCCCCAAAACGCAGGTGCCGGCGCCTGCTTGCCCATCAGTC